>JAAEOI010000047.1 GCA_024244665.1 Bacteroidota bacterium
GAATGACAGCATTCTTACCAGCGACCTGGGTGATTTTGATCTCTCAGCGGGCTACAACCTGATGTTCGGAGCCAATGCTTTCGGCAAGTATACTACGACAGATGTTCCCGGAATGATCATCCGGGATGTGTCGCTTAGCTGCAATAAAAAATCTTGGCACTGGACCCTGGATGAGACGGATGGAAACATTGCCACTTCCCAACCTCCGGGGAACAATATTAGCGCCATAAATCCCGGATGGTTACTCAAGGATCACAATGCCTGGTATTCCCTGTTAAATAGGAGCATACACGGCCAGGTAAAGGCTGCCTTTGATACGAAGCATGATCAGCTCTACCTGGTTTCTGATGACTCACTATATATATACTCCTTCCACAATGATTCCATGAGCATTGTAGCTCATTATTCGCCCTCCCCAATTAGTAGTCCCAATCATCTGATCTACGATACCATTGCAGATCAGCTCCTGCTCTACTCCCTGATGGATGATTATCTGTCACTGTTTGATCCCTGGACCAATGAGTGGTCTCCCTTCACGCCCGGAGATCAAAGGCTGACCGATTCCTGGCACCATAACCGCATGTTCAGCCCGGAGGGAGAGCTATTAACCTTTGGGGGCTACGGGCATCACAAGTATTTGAATCTGGTAAGTGAATGGAGCCCGGATTCGGGTCGCTTTACCCCAATTGAGTACCAGGGAGAATACCAGCCAAGGTACCTGGCAGCTTCAGCATACAATCCGCAGGATAGCCTGTTCTATATCCTTGGAGGTTTTGGAAGCAAAAGTGGCAGGCAATCCTTGAGCCCTGATTACTATTACGAGCTACTCAGCTACTCTGTGAATAAACGACATTTCTCAAAGGTGTTTGATTTTCAAAATACGGGGGAAGATTTTTGTTTCTCAAACTCGGCAATTGTTGACCGGGCAAACAACATCTATGCGCTCAGATTCAGTAAGCATCTGTATAATAATCAACTTCAGCTGGTCGGAATTAACCTTGACAAACCCGAGGTCATTGAATTCGGGAATGAAATTGATTACACCTTCCTCGACATAGCTTCATACAGTGA
The DNA here is from genome assembly GCA_024244665.1 of Bacteroidota bacterium. The sequence continues at coordinate 1,072 of JAAEOI010000047.1, forward strand.
TCTGCATTTCAGCAAGTCTCAAAATTCCCTGGTGGCCCTTTCCACCTACATCTCAGACGGACAGACTCAGGTAACTGTACATTCCATTGCCTATCCACCTCAACCATTTGCCTCAATAGAACCGGTACCTGAGAAAGAAACCAGCAAGCTGCTGGTGGCCCTGGGAATTACCCTGATCATCCTGGTTATTGCTTCACTGCTACTCTATTTCAGACGAAAGAGAGTGGGGAAGCCCGTGCAGTCAGGCGCACCAAAGGAAGCACTTAAGAAGGAAACCCTATTGAAGAAAAGGGAGAATGCCATCATCCTTTTCGGGGGATTCCAGGTCTTCGATAAGTCCGGCCAGGATATCACTGGACAATTTTCACCTTTACTTAAAAACTTGTTGCTTTTCATCCTGCTGCACTCTCTGCGAGACGATAAGGGTGTCTCCAACAATACACTCTATGAAACATTCTGGCTTGGTAAATCCGTTGAAAATGCACGGAACAACAGGTCGGTGAACGTGATTAAATTAAAGTCCATACTTGAACACCTGGTCTCAACGACCCTCTCGAAAGATACAGGCTACCTGAAGTTTGATTTTGATCCTGCACAAGTATACATCGACTTTTATGAATACTTTCAGATCGTCAGGCAGAAGGCCGATCTGGACAGGGGACAAATTGACAAACTGCTATTGATTATTGAAAACAACCCATTTCTTAAAAATACGCATGCCGATTGGCTCGATCCGTTCAAGTCTGAAATATCAAACGACATTATCGATACCCTCCTCAGGTACATAGAGAGTTCGGATGATGAAGCTGAATTCCTGTTGCACCTGACCAGCTGCATCTTTCAATGTGATCCCGTCAGCGAAGAGGCCTTAAAGGTCCGTTGCACGATGTTGATCAAACAGGGGAAGCACAGCCTTGCCAAAGAAACCTATTCCAGGTTTGTCAAAGAATACAAACTACTCTATGATGACACTTACGAGCTAAGCTTCAAAGATGTGCTCGGAAATTAATATCTGCCATGGGAATAAAAAGGATGAAGTAAACTGAAATTGTAATTCTGGAAATTTCCGGATTGTTTACTTCCCCATAAACAGGCTTGCAGATGAAAATTCCGGATCGCAGGTAAGGTTGACGTGCAGCTTCCTCAATCCCGCTTCATCCCCGGGAGTGGGAATGTGGCTCAGGTGTACCTCGCAGTTCCGCAGTTCGGCCAGCTTCTCAATGGCCAACTGGGCAGCAGGATTGGAGATAGCCGAGATTCCAAGCATAATCAAGGTCTCTTCAAGGTCCAGACTGGTCATTTTGCCTGTGAGGATCTCTTTCTTCATGAAGCTTACCTGTTCAATCATATTGGCTGGCAGCAGGTGCATATTGTCCGGGAGCCCGGCCAGGTGTTTGGTGGCATTCAGAATCAGACTCGAAGCCGAATGCATCAGGGGGGAGTTCTTGCCGCTAATCAGGGTGCCGTCCCTGAGTTCTATGGCAGCCCCGCAAAATATTCCGTTATTCCCTTTCCCGGTTTTTCCGGCATCCATAGCAGCCTGCCTGGCAGGTCCGACCACCTTCCTGTCCTCCACCCTGGCATGCACCTTTTCCATGATCAGTTCAGACCTGTCCAGGGCTTCCCTGTCAGCAAGACCCATGACATATTCAACCACACAGCGGAAATACCGGCGAATTATCTCCTGGTGGGAAGCCTCCGTGATCGCTTCATCATCCACAATACCGGTACTTGCCCTGTTCACGCCCATGTCGGTTGGACTCTTATACATCGACTCCTCCCCTGTGATCTTTTCCAGGATACGCTTCAGCAAAGGGAAAGCCTCGATATCCCTGTTATAGTTGACTGTTTTCTCGTTATATGCTTCCAGGTGATGATGATCGATGAGCACTACGTCCCTCAGATCCACTGTGGCCGCCTCATAAGCAATATTTACCTTGTGGGAAAGGGGAAGGTTCCAGATAGGGAAAGTTTCGAATTTCGCATAGCCACCCTTCACACCCTTCTTGTATTCATGGTAAAGGTTGTTCAGGCAGGTGGCAAGTTTCCCGCTACCCGGTCCCGGGGCAGTCACCACAACGATGGGATTTTTCGTTTCGATATAGGGGTTTGCACCATAGCCCTGGTCACTGACAATCAGGTCCACATCTGTGGGGTAGCCCGTGGTATATCCGTGGGTATAGACCCTGATCCCGTTCCTCTCAAGCTTGTTCTTGAAAGATGTAGCCTGGGGCTGATTTTGATAACGGGTAATTACCACCGCCGTGATCTCCAGGCCCCAGTCTCTGAATTCATCAATGGTTCTGAGGGCGTCTGAATCATAAGAGATACCGAAATCTGCCCGCATCTTTTTTCTTTCGATATCCCCTGCATGCACACACATGATGATATCTGTCTTATCCTTCAGTTCCTGCAGAAGGCGCATTTTTACATTTGGATCAAAACCCGGTAAAACCCTGGATGCATGGTAGTCGTACATTATTTTCCCTCCGAATTCCAGGTAGAGTTTCTCCTGGAAACGTTCTACCCGTTCCAGGATGGAGGTGGTTTGTTCCCTGATGTAGGCCTCGTTATCAAATCCAATCTTCATATTCTAAAAGTAATCATTCTGACCAATATCCGGGAGCCGGAGTAAATGCTTACGAATAGTGTTAGAGAAGAAATTTTATTCTGATGGATCGGTGGTCAGCTTACAGGTTCAATATCCAGGTACAGTCATCTGAGAAATCATAAGATATCAATTGTGTCGGGAAGGCTGGATACAGTTCATTAAAACTTTGCATTGCTTTTATTCGTTTTCCGGCACACTTCAGCTTCACTTCATAAGCCAGACCTTCATTAAAAGAGCTTAGAAGAACAAAATCTATTTCCTTCCTGTCGTCAAATCGCCAGAATCTAATTATATCTGGATCATATTTACCGGAAAGGCGCTTGTAAGTATAATTTTCCACCAATGCCTCCTGATCCTGGCGTGTGTTAAAATTATAAAATCGATTTAAAGCCACATTCCTCAGGCCGTGGTCTTTAAAATACACCTTTGGCATTTTAGTGAGCTCCTTTCGCCTGTTTGAATGAAAAGGTCTTACCAGCTCAATGTGAAAACATTTTCTTAGCACAGAAATATACTTGTCGATAGTTTTGTGATCAACTCCTATGGTATTAGCCAGTTCATTTCTGTTCACCAGGTTTCCCACCTGATCTGCCATCAAACTCAGAAGTGTATAAAACTTATCATGGCTGCTGATGCCAGATTCATCAACATCCCTTTTTAAGAAGGAATCCCGGATCTCCTTCAATAGCAGAATCTTCTCGTTCAAGTCACTCTCAAGCACAACTTCCGGATAACCTCCAAACACAAGAAATTCATCGAATAATTCCAACAAGGCTCTACTTTGTATTGACCTGTAGCCTATCTCACTCCTAATAATCGCCAATTCCCCTTCCAACATTTCCTGACCATTAAACCTCAGGTATTCAGCAAAGGAAAGTGTTCCTAATTCAAATACTCTTTTACGCCCGGCAAGTGAATCCTTGAATTTACTGTCAATATAAAACGCACTGCTTCCTGTTGCAATAATCTTCAACCTGGGTTCATAGCTATCAAAAAGATACTTCAGGAAATTTGAGGGATCGTCAGCATATTGAACCTCATCAATAAAAAGATAGCTTACCGGTCCAGACCGCTTGGATGGTCCGGATATCTGACCCGGTCTCCTGATAAATGTAAAAATTTCTTCTGGATGAGTATTTATCGCCGATAAAATATCGCGGTCCTCGAATGTGACATACTGCACCAATTGCTCAGCTTCCTCCAATTCAGCAAATAAGGCACGTATCAAGGATGTTTTTCCACTCTGCCTTGGCCCGGTAATAATGGTAAACTCCTTTCTTCCAAGGTGTTTCTTAATTTCTTCGTGTATGTCCCGTTTAATATACATATTGAAAACACTTTAGCGAAGATAGGTTTTTTTGGATTTAGTTTCCAATATTTTCCGGTATTTTTGGATTCTACTTCCAAATCAAGCAGAGCCGAAAGTACTTCGTATTGCAGAAGTCAGCAGGAATGATTGTGAATGGGCAGCAAAAAAATCCCCCTTTCAAGGATGGATGAAAGGGGGACAAATCTCAGGTTTTGAAATTAAAAAATTTCAAAGTGATTGTCGCTGGCATACACGTGCATGCGGACAACCTCCCCTTTGTCATTGAAATCATGGGAAAACATGAGCGGAATCTCATATTTCTTGCCTTCCTTTTTGACAAGAAGCTTCCACCATGAGTAGACAACGTACATATCATTCTTTTCATAATGAATGCAATCCGGGTATCCAACCTGCTCCATTTTGTACTTCAGCTCATCCTTGAAATACCTGTCAACCAAATATGTCTTATACTCCTCAACGCTCATATATTCACCTGGCTTCATAGCGGAAAAGGTAATCCCGGCCTTGGGTGAAAAATAACCAGCCATTGTTTCAATATCCCTGGCCACAAAAGCGTTGACGGCTTTTCTGACTTTAACGATGTAAGGATGGTTGATATAGACTGTTCCGTTTTCTTTGATTTTCTTGCTGTTGTCTATCTCCTCAAACACATCGTTATTGAAATAGCTTGTCATCATCGTGATTTTCCCGTCATTATTAAAGGCGTAAAGGCTGTGCATAGGTAACTCCAACATTATTCCGGTCTCTTTGTGGACCCCTGTCATAAGAAGCCAATCCTGGACCCAGGTTCCTCCATCCTTGTATTCAAGGGCATCGGGATAGGCCGATTTTTGATCTCCGACCTTCAGGTTTTCATAATTGCTGCTCCACTTGGCCAGCCCCTTCCCTATTGCTTTGTTCGCCATCTTTTGTGGGGTATCGCTGTTCCGGATGATGTACGCAGTGTCAGCAAAAAAACTCCTGTATGTTGCCTCATCTCCATCGACGGCCGCCTTCCAGAGTTCCTGGGTTTTAGTGATTGTCTCATGTTCAGAAAAAACGACTCCGCTTTTCTTTTGAGAAAAGGAATTTACTCCTGCAAAAAGCAGCAGGATGAACAAAATTGCAATTTGTTTCATAATACTTTTGTGGTTTAAATGAGTACTTAGTTTTTGGGTATATAATCAAATATAGACCGTATTGTACTGCAAGTCAATATATTTAACATTTTTGACAGCAGGTTTTCCCGAAATACTTTTTGACCTGCCCGAAAAAGGGGCCTTCAAGCAGGCCTGTTCCTGTCTACCAAAACAACATAGCCACCGCTGCGTTTGCAAGGGTGGCTTTTGCGTTCAGTGCACATCAGCAGCCGATATCTTTAGGTTTGAAAGCGACTGATACTACTCTAATTTCAGCTCAATAACTTTATCAGCATTGTCGAAAATGGTTTTAACCATTTTTTGCCATCTTACGGGAAAGGTTCTCCTGCTCTCTTCAGTTGCGTCAGGACCAAGAGCCGATTGCAAAATTTCACCAGGATTAACCACTCTCCCGGGCATATATTTCACTTCCACACTCCTGTTTGTATCGAGTCGTGTAAGCCGCAAGTTTGATTGAATATCTGCACCGAAGAACAAAAGTCCCCGACGAATAAATTTACCATTCATACCTGCAAATCCGGTATCGGCCGTGGCTCCGGTAATATTTGACAATACCTGCGCAGAGACACCTGTATTTCCGTCGCTTAAGGATTCCCGTAATTCAACCTTAATTCTTCCTCTCTCGGGAAGTCCAGTCCCGTAAAGCTCCTTGAGTCCTTTCAGTGCCATCAGGTAGGAGCCGGAAACATGTGCGCAGCTATGACCTGCCATTTTCACAATATCGAGGTAGGAAATATCAATGATCCCCTCCTCACTGGATCCTAAGAACCTGCTTAACTCGTCCTTGAGAATAATGTGTTCAACTTCATTATAAAATTCAGGATACTCCATAATCAATAAATTATTAGCGTGAATACTTTATTACAAATTGTATACTGAAATCAATTCAGTATTCTTAAAAATCAGTTTCCTTTAAGAGATAAATAGAAAGGCTTCAATTGTATCGTGGGCTCATGATTAATTGCTTGCATTATAATCCTCAAGCATTATAATCGCCCTGTAAAGCACTCCTGCCGAGCCGCGGAATGTCCCTGAGCCCTTTGGCTCATTATCGACCGTGTACCACTCATAAAAGCCATCATTTTCCTTCACCCGTTTTACCATGGGCTGCAACTGCTCATAAGCCTCTTCTATAAATCCATATTGAATGAGTTGCTGGATCATCCTTCCGCCAAACCAGGTCCAGTCGCCCCCATTCTGATAGCCATATGAATACATGCTTTTGTTCTTATAGAAACCATCCGGATATGGCGGATAAAGGGTTAACCCTATGGAACCTGCCCCGGAGGCTTCAACATTGGCAATCATTTTCTCCAGAGAGACTTTGATCTCCTCCTTTGAAAGCAGGCCGGCTTCAATGGCAATGGCAGTACCGCCATGATAAAAGATCTCATCTTCATTAAAATCTTCAGGAAATGGAGAACCATCCAGATAGATATGCGGGATGAATTTCTGTTGTGCCTCATCCCATAGATATTTTCGCACATTTTCTGCGATCTGATTCCTGGTTAATTCCCACTTCTCCCTCATACCCGGTAATAGTTCCATTAGATGATCAAGAGCAATAAGGAACATTGCATTGTCATAAATATCGATGGCGTAATGCGTATCGTCAGTAAAATAAACACCCCATTTATGTTCAGGCTGAACATCTCCCCAATCTGCTGTTGTTGCTCCCCAGATTAAACCGTGCTCCTGGTTGAAACGATGATTCATTAAAAATTCCATGGCCCAATCAAGTCGCCCGGCAACAGACTTAGCTCCCACTATTTCATCTAAAATTGTTTTGTCACCGGTAATCCGAACATATTTATAAAGCGCCTGAACAAGTGAGGATTCCTGGTCCGTTTCAACCGTATTTTTATGACCGGCATAGCGCGGCTCCAGATCCGAATAGATATAATCGTAAGCCTGCCCTTCTGTTTTCTCCTTCGGTATAAAACCATCGATAATGTTTCCATCATTGCCCTGCATCCTGAAAAAAACCAGCAGGTTCTCTTTCAACACCGATGGTTCAAAAACCTCTGCTGAAAGTTCCAAAAAGGTGTTGTAATCACGGATCCAGACTTCGCCATACCCTTCTCCTGCATTAAAACCGGATTCTATAACAGACAGGGCTTTCTCTTTTGTGAACGCGAAATATTGATTGGATTGAATCGCTTTATGCAGGTCCGGCTTTCGCTGTTGTTTTGTTGTGCAACTTCCCATGATAAGAAAGATGCCCAGCAATGTCAATGAATAAAGTGGTTTTTGAATCATCCTAATCTGTTTTCTTATTGAACATTTGGAGTTTTGAAGATACTCCAATATTGCCAAAAGCATGTTAATTCCGGGTGATTATACATGTAATTGCTGATAATAAACCTTAAGTTTATCATGGCAAAACAGTGAAGGTTACCAAAAGCAAGAGATCATGAATGTCAGCCCCACACTGCAGCTGCTCAGTATGGAGCAGATGAACCAGGTTCACCACTACTCGGTCCGCATCCTGGAAGAGACCGGTATCGAAGTGGAATCGAAAGAGGCCCTTGATATCTTTGCTAAATCAGATAGTGTAAAGATCAATAACGGAGTGGTCTTTATCCGGGAAGAGTTAATCAACCATGCCATTCAACTGGCTCCCCCGAACATCAACGTGTTCAGCAAAACAGGAGATCCGGCATTTAAACTTGGAATTGAGCAGAGCGACGAAACTCATTTTGGAATCGGGACTACCAATACATGGTTCCAGGATATTGAAGGTTCCAGTGTTGAACCTTTCACCCGGAAGCATATGCAACACTCCACGAAACTGGGCGACCTGCTGGAAAACTATGCCATGGTTTCCACACTTGGAATTCCTTCCGATGTCTCTGCTGACCTATCGGACCTCTACTCGGCCCTCGACATGTATGCAAATACGACCAAGCCACTGGTTTTACTAATCTCCGGAGAGAATAAAATAAATGAGGTCTTTGAATTACTCTCATTTCTTCATGGTGACCTTTCAGAAAAACCCTTTTGCATTCCCTATGTCAATCCCATCACACCCCTGGTATTGAATAAGAGTACAACAGATAAGATGATCGCCACGATCAGGGCCAGGCTACCGCTCATGTACTCCAACTACAGCATGTATGGAGGAACATCGCCCGTCACCGAAGGTGGCTCACTGGCACTGTTAAATGCAGAGCTGCTGGCCGGACTTGTGTTCAGTCAGCTGGTAAAAGGTGGAAGCGAAATTATCCTGGGGAGCCTGCCTGCGGCATTTAATATGTCCACCATGGGAAGCCATTACACCCATGCCTCCTACCTGTTGAACCTTGCAAGTGCCGAGATGATGAGTTTTTATGACATTCCCCATTGTGGTACATCGGGAAGTAACAACGGGCGCGGAGCCGATCTGCTGGCTTCAGGAAATCTGTGGCTCAATCACCTCACCTCATGTATTGGAAAAATTGGCTGTGTCCCCTTTGTGGGTGGTAATTTTGATTCCATGGCATTCTCCCCCACCACCGTGGTGCTTTCCAACCAGATTATTGGAGAGGCCAGGAAATTTGCCAGGGGATTCGACCTTGATGATAAGACTGTAAATCTTAAGGAAATTTCTAGTGTAGGTCATGGAGGTGACTACTTCACATCACAACAGACCCTTGACCATCTGGATGAGTTGACCGAACCCGGTGCCTTATGGTCATCTTTAAGTCTGGACGTCTGGAAGGATCGGGGCAAGCCCACAGCGGAACAGGAGCTGATTGACACCACAAAAGAGCTCTATTCCAATGCACAAAAAGAGTCCCTGGAGAATATGGACATCCTGAAGAAAGGTGAGGAATTCATCAATCGTTAAAGCTCCATTATTCGAACATTCCGGAAGCTTACTGACGATTCACCATGCTTGCCCTGGAAGCCAATAAAACCTTTGGTAGGTAAATCTGCAAAAGGTGCAGGCAGCCAGCTGGGAATTTCGCTGCCATCAGGATTGGAGGTTCCTGAAGTCCAAAGCGACATATCCATGGTCGTCACTTTCTTCCCATTCAGCACTACCTCAATCATTTGGCCTTGGCAGGAAATCTCCATGTTGTTCCATTCGCCAGGCTGTTTAACTACCTTTTGCTCACTGGCCGGAAGGTGACCGAAAATAGCCCCGCACTGATAATCTTTCCTGGCGGTCCCCCACTTCTCACAGTGGTCATCAGCTATCTGTATCTCTACTGAATTCGGAATCCAGTTCTCCTTATTAGTGCAATAAACGATGATGCCGCTGTTGGTTCCCACTTCATTCATAAGCTCAAACTCAAGTTTAAAGTTTTCGTACTCACCCATGGCCCACACAACCTTATCTTCAAAAGCTACCAGGGCATCCTCTCTGACTTCCCAGCTTCCTTTTTCAAATTCAGCTTCAGCATATTCATCTCCGAATAAGGGCTTCCATTCCTTTTTGCCCTGAGAACATGATTGTAGAGCAAATAGTACGACCAGGCTGGTCAGTCCAAAGAGTGCAGGTTTCATATCCATTTGTTTTAGATTTAAATGGGATTCAAAAATGTAAAAATCCACCTTCTGAGAAGGTGGCATTGATATACCCCCATAGGGGGCTTTAAAAATCGAAACGATGCTGTTGTTCTTCCATTTGTCTCTCTTCCTTCTCCTGATGCTTTAGGTATCTCTTTATTACGTCTTCGTCGATTCCAACAGTCAAGATCCGAAAACGATATTCTGGCACCCAAACAATATGGTACTCACACTTGTAAATAACATGAGACAGTTTCTTATACTCACTCATGTCACAAATATAGGCATAGCCGACAGAACATTACCACCCCCAAAGGAGGTGGGTTTTTATTTTAAAATAAACACTGATCGTGAAAGGTCGGGATACCACTGGCAAATTCTCAACCCATCTGCAAAAAGAAGAAAAGATGGAATCTCCCTATCTGGCCAATCTGGAAGCAGACCTTATCATCAAGCAGAACAACCAATACATTCAGTGTTGTATGCTCTTTTTCTTCCTCAATAGTTTTGCATCCTGACAACCATAAATAACAGGTTGAATAAAACTAATTTTTCCCTGTTTTCTCGTCAAATTCACAAACAACCCTGAAGCTTACGCAATTACAGTCAGATAACCACCAGATGCTTTTCGGCATTTGTGGGTCTGTCTTCATCCAATCCACGCTCTTGGTATAGTCACGTGCAGCACATCTAACCTCACTGATCTCACTATTAAATGAACCACCACGGACAACATGCTCTTCTCCCTTCTCAGATCCCCACGGATTGGTAGCACCGTCTTGCAATTTGGAATAAGCATCTTCCGCATACCAGTCAAGACAATACTCAGCTGCATTACCTAACATATTTTTTAAGCCAAACGGATTTGCTTCTATATTTCCAGGTTCACTTGTTTTTAAACCGCTATTTTTAGCGTAAACAAGATAATTGTTGATAGCATTGCTGCCTTTGCCAAACAGTTTTCCAAAGAATCCTTGTTCTTTAAAGTCCTTTGGGTCCCCTTCAAAAAAGAAAGGCATATCAGTGCCCGCTCTTGCTGCATATTCCCATTCCGCTTCAGTTGGTAAACGGTAAGTTTTACCCGTTACCTGAGATAACCATTTACAATATGTTTCTGCCGAAAAGTAGCTCATGGTAATAGCCGGACGACTTCCCAAACCCCAGTTTTGATCAGGTTGTCCGTAAGGTGGTGTTGGACCGGAAATAGCATCAACATCAGAATTGGTGCGGATTCCCTCCGTGTCTGTTGAACGGCCTTCAGTTGCGGTTGCACTATAAAACGCCAGGTATTCATCCCAGGTGATCTCAATTTCAGCCATAAAGAGAGGGCTAATATGAACCGTTTTCCGCGGCCCCTCATCCGTCTTTCGTGATTTTTCTGATTCAGTACTGCCCATTTTAAAACTACCTCCTGGAATTGCTTTCATATTAAATTCAATAGTGGTACCCGGAATGGTTTCAGTAAAATCTTCATGCGAATTAACATGGGCAGAAGCAGTAAATTCTTCAACATTGTTGTTTTCTGTATTTCCAAAGTCAACATTTTTTGCATGCATTGCATTCGGATCGTAGTGCCCCACATTCAGATGGCAATTTATGCATTGTAGTTCATCTTCGTTTTGAGTGTAATATAAGTGGGCATCCAGTCCTTCATGTTTTAAAGTTATTGGAAATAAATTTTCATGACAATTTACACATGATTCATTGAATACAAAGTGTTGTGCCTGTTTCAGGGTAGACTTTGCATCCCAGTTAAAATCGGTGCTATCCTTAAAAATATAGCTGTATAAATCCCTCGCTGCCAATTTAATTTTTTCTTTTATAAAACCATGTCCTTTGGGCGGCAAATGACATTCTACACATCCAATACGGACTCCAATCCTTGTATTATGGTGGACTGATAGCCTCCATGAGTCAAATACATGGGAGTGCACGTGGCACATATTACATGATTCATTGGTTGAGGTAGCTTCTATTGCTTTATTTGAATAGAATATTGCAATAATTCCAAAAACAAATCCTATCAGAATAGCCAGCAGGATTTTTTTTCTTAAAAATGATTGTATTTTATTAAGCATAACTGAACGGTTTAAAACCGCTTTGCACTTAATAGAAAATTCCTCATTTTTTCAACCTATTTATCTAACGATCCTGGTACAGGAACTTCCGCATTGTCAATTATTCCAACATCACCCATAATATAAATATCCGGGCCAAGTTTCAAATCTGAATTCATCATTTCATCGTAGGTAACTTCTTTCCCTGTGTATGCTGAGATTCTTCCCATTATTGCCACCATGGTAGAAATTGCAGTTTGTTCTGCCTCATTTCGGGGTATATTATTTCTGATACAAGTTACCAAATCTATGTGCTCCTGTGCATGGCCACCAATTTCAGATTTTTGTATGGTTTCAATAATGTTGCTCTGTTTATCAAGGATTTTAGGCTGATTCCAGTCATCAGTTGTTGCAATTCCTTTAGTTCCATGAAAAATTTCAGAAACTTTTATATCCGCACCATTTATTTGTCGGCACATGCTATGTATTTGTCGGCCATCCTCTAATGTATAATCGATGCTGAAATTATCGTATTGGTCACCTGTCCGCCTTCTATGCCTTGAACCAAAGCCAATTGCTTTTACCGGATGTTCTCCCAAAAACCATAGGGCTGTGTCAATATTGTGGACATGTTGCTCTACAATATGATCTCCTGATAGCCAGCACCAGTTAACCCAATCTCTAATCATCCACTCCATTTCGCTCCATTCGGTATTGCGGTTTCTATACCATAGTTGTTGACTGTTGAAATAGATGTTAGCTGAAATAATCTCACCAATAGCATTATCATTTACTTTTTGTAAAAGTTTGACAAAACTCTTTTCATGACGTTTGTGCGTTCCGGTTACAATTTTAATTCCCAGTGAATCTGCCATTTTTGAAATACTAATTACAGAACGCACTCCTACGGGATCGACCGCAATTGGTTTTTCCATAAACACGTGTTTGCGGGCCTTTACGGCTGCCTCAAAATGTTTGGGTCGGAATTTTGGAGGACAAGCAAGGATCACAATATCCACACCAGAGTCGATTACTTTTTCAAATGCATCGAACCCAACAAAACATTTATCTTCAGGTATTTCTATTCCTTTTTGAGTTCTTAATTCGTCACGACAGGCATCCACCCTATCCTGAAAGACGTCGCCAAGTGCTGAAATAGTCAATCCTTTCCCGGCATCAAGAAAATTAATAGCTGCACCAGTTCCCCGCCCTCCGCAACCAATAACACCTGCTTTTAATTCATCTCCGTCAGGTGCTGTATCCAAAAGTGGAGGAAGGTTTAGGTCTCTTTTTTTGATATCAAACATAGAATTGTCAGCAGAAGCAGTGGTACATGATGAAAGGGCACCTGAGCCCATGGCCCCGGTAACTCCCATTGCAACCGTACCAGATAAGAAATCACGTCTTGAAAAGTTGGATTTTTTCATTTTAATAACTTTGTAGTTTATTTTAACTTCTGATTTATTTCTATTACTTAAGAATCTAAAATATAAACTGGAGAAAGCGATGTATTTTGCTTATATTCAAAGTGTTGAAGCAATAAACAAGAGCGAAAACATCACTTTCTAGATGAAAATTACGAAGAAAACAATGAAAAACCAATCTATTGTTGTTAAGTCCTCATTTCAACAAGTTGATGTTGCATCTTCTCTCAGCAGAAATCAAGCAAGCTTGGTTCTGCATTCGTTCATCGCAACATTTACAGGCACTAACATCACA
>JAAEOI010000048.1 GCA_024244665.1 Bacteroidota bacterium
ATATCGTGCTCGCTCCCGCTGTATGTGAGGTAAAGGTAGTTGGTCTGGGCTGGATACTCAGCAGCCAGAGTATCGATCTGCTTTACACTGGGCAGGATGTTTCGCTTCTTCCGATGTTCACGTACAATCAGCAAATTGGACGATACATCACCTTTCATGACCAGGCGTGCCACCTGGAAATCGCTGAATCCTGCTTTTTTTGATTGCAGCAGCAGCTCATCATCCAGTTTGCCAAGCGAGTCAACTTTCTCAAGTTCTTCCTTCAGGTCAAAAATGTTTTTAAGCTTTACCAGGAACCACCTGTCAATCTTCGTCAGCTCATGGATTCTGTCGATGGTATAGCCCTTGTTAAATGCCTCTTCGATGACCATGATACGCATATCGGTAGGTTCGGACAGTTCATGGTCGATATCCTCTATCTCCATTTCATGGTTCCCTACAAAACCGTGCATACCCTGACCGATCATCCGGATACCCTTCTGGATCGATTCCTCAAAGGTGCGACCGATGGCCATCACTTCACCCACCGATTTCATACTGGAATCGATCAGTTTGGATACTCCCTGGAACTTATTGAGGTCCCAGCGTGGAATCTTACAAACAATGTAATCCAATGCAGGTTCGAAGAAGGCAGAGGTGGTTTTGGTAATGGAGTTGCGAAGCTGGTGTAGTCCGAATCCCAGTCCCAGTTTGGCAGCCACAAAAGCCAGGGGATATCCGGTAGCTTTACTGGCCAGGGCAGAGGAGCGTGAGAGACGAGCATTGACTTCGATGACCCTGTAGTCTTCAGAATCGGGGTCAAGGGCATACTGTACATTACACTCTCCAACGATGCCAATGTGCCTTATAATATCAATAGATAGCTTTCTCAGTTTGTGATATTCACTGTTGGTCAGAGTTTGTGATGGAGCTACAACGATACTCTCCCCTGTATGGATTCCCAGGGGATCAAAATTCTCCATGTTACATACGGTAATGCAGTTATCGAAGCGGTCCCTGACCACCTCGTACTCCACCTCTTTCCATCCTTTCAGCGATTCCTCAACCAGGATTTG
>JAAEOI010000049.1 GCA_024244665.1 Bacteroidota bacterium
CGGAATCAAATCAGGAGCTTAGGGAATTTCATGAATCCAGATGGGAAATTATTAGAAGTTCAGGCGCAGATATTTTTGCATTCGAGACAATTCCCAGCGTCAGGGAGGCTGCTGTTTTACTTGCCATCTTGAAATCTACCCCGGATGTTTACGCATGGATAAGTTTCTCGTGCATTGATGGAATGAGAATAAGTGATGGTACACCCATCGCAGAGTGTGCTGAACTATTTGGCGACTGTGATCAAATATTGGCAGTAGGTGTTAACTGTACTGCACCGCGCCATGTCTCCTCATTAATTAATCAAATTCACAGTGTAATTCCAGACAAACCAGTTGTAGTCTATCCAAATGCCGGGGAGGTTTATGATGAGGATCAAAAAAACTGGACCGGTCTTTCAGATCCGATCAATTTTGGGACAGCATCAACGGAGTGGTTCAATCTTGGTGCACGACTGCTGGGGGGATGCTGTAGAACAGGGCCAGGGGAGATTGCAGAAATGAGAAGGGCACTTTTAAAAAGGTGAAATTAATTAAATGAA
>JAAEOI010000050.1 GCA_024244665.1 Bacteroidota bacterium
ATATCGTGCGATCACTTTGCCCGTGTTTTTATCAAGTTTCGTCAGGGGACCATCCCACAGGGAGATCCAGAAGGTTTCTGACGAATCTTCAAAGATTCCCAGGATATAATCGACATCGACACTCTCAGGGTCATCATGGGTATGCGTATAATTCGTGAACGTGCCTGTGGCTTTATGAAATTGGCTGAGCCCTCCTTGTGTCCCAAGCCAGATAAAACCCTGGCGATCTTCGTAAAGAGTTGTGACCGTGCTGTTTCGTAATTGAAGGGGATTTTTCAGATCGCTTTGGTACAGTGAAAAGTGTTGGGTAGAGGGATCGATTTTATCAACGTTCCCGGAATATGTCGTGACCCAGAATATCCCTGAACGATCTTTGTATACATTGACAACGAGATCGTCGCTCAAACTTCTGGGATCAGGGGTATGTGTATAATTCGTGAAAACTCCTGTCTTTTTATCTAACAGGGTTAGCCCGTTATTTTCGATGAATCCACCAAGCCATAGAGTGCCATCACCATCATCGTACACTAAACTGATAATCCCATCCACGACACTTTCAGGGTTATCAGGGTCGTGCCTATAATGGGTAAACGTTTCCGTATTCTTATCAAACTTTTCAAGTCCGCAATCAGTTCCGACCCACAGAATGTCAGGATTCTCTTCATCTTGAGTCATCATACCAAGAATTTCATCTGGACAACCTAAACTTTTGGGATTATCCGGATCATGCTTATAATGGGTAAATGTTTCAGAATGTTTGTCAAATTTATTCAGGCCGCCGCCGTATGTTCCTAACCAAAGAATGTTTGGATGATCTCTATCTTCAATCATACGCCATACTTCAGGCCAGGAGAGGCTGTGGGGATCGTTGGGATCAGCTTCATATCGAGTAAAGGTTTCGGTATTTTTCTCAAACTTATTTAACCCTCCTTCTGTGGTGCCCAACCACAGAATA
>JAAEOI010000051.1 GCA_024244665.1 Bacteroidota bacterium
ATGTTTGTCTTTTATACTATTGTATACGGAGTATTTGTAGCCATCGGTGTAGTTAATTATGAAGCTATGAGTAGGATAGTCTTTGGAGATCTGAATCTTGCTGTAACATACGGCTTCGGATTAATTGTTCTTGCCATAATTTTAGGGCTGATTTACAATATGAGATGTACGAAGATTGAAAATGAAATGAATAAGGAGGAAAAATCATGATTTACGGAGTATCATATTTAGCAATTGCATTGTTTGTCGTTTTTGTATTGATTGTACTGGGATTGTCATTTTACTTTGGCTCAAAAACTAAATCTGCCAGTAGTTATTTTGCTGCCGGAGGTACAATTCACTGGGGTGTAAATGGAATAGCCTTTGCTGGTGATTATCTTTCCGCAGCTTCCTTTCTGGGTATTTGCGGGATGATTGCTTTTGTGGGCTATGATGGATTCCTCTATTCAATAGGTTACCTTGCTGGTTGGGTTGTAGCACTTTTCCTTGTTGCCGAACCCATGAAGCGCTTAGGGAAATTTACCTTTACAGATGCCCTGGATTCAAAATTTAATTCGAAAGCCATTCAGCTTACGGCAGCTATCAGCACATTGATTGTTTCAATATTTTACCTGATCCCTCAGATGGTAGGTGCAGGTACCCTCGTGGAACCACTACTTGGGCTTGACCACTGGGTTGGGGTTGTGATTGTAGGTGCAGTGGTGATTTTTATAGTTGCAACGGCAGGTATGACATCGACCACATACGTTCAATTTATAAAAGGGGGATTACTAATTATTTTTTCTACTGTTCTTGCCATTTATATTTTTAGCAACGGATTTAACCTTAATCCCGATAACAAAAATCAAGACTATATTCAGCCCATGACCTTAACTGCTGATGATATGCAGGGCTTTAATTTGGTTTCCAACATTGATGTAAATGATGTTTCCTTTATAAAAATGGAAAAAGATGGCATTTATCGCTGGTTTACTAAAAGTGGGGAGAAGTTCGAGGAGGCAATGTCAGTCACAAAAGCAAGTGATGGCGAAAAATTGTACAATGGAGCACCAAAAGAAGAAGGAAAGTTCTATCAGGTAGGTAACATGGTTACAATTATTAAGGACGGAGTGGAAGTTGAATCAACCGGGAAAGTGACTCCTTTGAAATTTTTAAGCGTCATCAATTCAAGCGAAGTTGCGCGATATGTAAAAGTTCTGTTTGAAGATGGTGATTCTGAAGTAACTGCCTATGTGAAGACAGTAACCCCAGGGAAAGAAATGCTGATTCCCGGATTGAAATTTAAGATTGGGAAAGGTGCTACACCCTTATCAAAATTGAATTTCATATCTCTTATGCTTGCCTTATTCCTTGGTACAGCGTCATTACCTCATATCCTTATCCGTTATTATACGGTCCCCAGTCAACGCGATGCCAGGAAATCTACAATTGTTGCCATTGCTGCCATTGGGTTTTTCTATGTGCTGACCCTTTTTATGGGATTAGGTGCTGCAACCAATGGTGTATTAAACCTGGAAGACGGAAATATGTCGGCCCCACTCTTAGCTAAAGCTTTTGGTGTTGGATTATTTGCTATTATTTCAGCAATAGCTTTTGCTACCATCCTGGGAACTGTGAGTGGCCTGATTGTTGCTTCATCCGGTGCTATTGCCCATGATCTGGTTGACAGATATATGGGTAAACAGCTTTCGGATAAGGCAAAAGTGAGAGCGGGGAAAATTGCTGCAGCTTGCGTGGGAGTTGTGGCTATTATTCTGGGAATCCTATTTAAGGGGATGAATGTTTCTTTCCTTGTTGGTTGGGCTTTTGCTGTTGCTGCTTCCGCAAACCTACCGGCAATATTAATGTTGCTGTTCTGGAAAAAGACCACTGCAAAAGGTATTGCATCGTCAATTATTGTGGGTATTGTAAGTGCCCTTGGTATTATAATCACCGGCCCCTCAATAAGTAAGCAGTTTTTCAGGTCTGAAGGATTGCATGGACTGGATTCACCGGCAATAATCTCCTTTTCACTGGCATTGCTTACACTTATTATCGTGTCGTTAGCAACACAGAAAGATAACGCAAAGATAACTGCAAAAGGAAGTGCCTGAGAAAAATAGAAATTAACTTTAGTAATTATATGAACTGACTGATGAAAAGAGTAAGCATTGTCATACTGATGATCCTGATGGTTCAGGGAATTTCAGCGCAGGACAACGAAAAAGCAGAAGAGAAGAAGTTTGGGGTGAAAATCTCCGGATTTGTCAAGAATGATTTCTTTTATGATACCCGGCAAACGGTGGCAGCCCGCGAGGGTCATTTCCTGCTCTGGCCTGCTCCGGTTAATCTGGATGAAAATGGAGAAGATATCAATTCCGGGGCGAATTTCAATATGTTGGCCCTTCAGTCCAGACTGAGTGTAGCCATTTCGGGACCTGATGCTTTCGGGGCCAAGACTTCGGGACTGATTGAAGGGGACTTTTTTGCCCAGAGCAATGATAACATTAATCTGTTCAGACTCAGGCACGCCTTCCTGAAACTAAGCTGGACCCACATTGAGGTGTTGGCAGGCCAGTACTGGGGCCCGCTTTTCGTAACCGATTGCTTCCCTGGCACCGTTTCCTTCAATACAGGGACCCCTATGCAGTCTTTCTCAAGGCATCCGCAAATCAGAGTCGCATTTAATACCGGGGGATTAAAGGTAACAGCAGCTGCACTCTCCCAGCGGGATTACTCCAATGTTGGTCCTTCCGGAGCGAGTTCCAGCTACCTGAGAAATTCAGCCATACCTGATATGCACCTGCAGGCCCAGTATGGCTTCAGCAGCGAATCCGGGACCGGTCTGGTAGCCGGTGCAGGGGTGGCCTATAAAACACTGGTGCCCCGTCTCTCTTCCACCACTCTTGCAGGCACCTACAAGGTAGATGAGAAGGTCGGAGGTCTGACTGCCATTGGCTTTGCCAAACTAACCCTAAAGCCGGTCACTGTCAAACTGCAGGCAAGATACGGGGAGAACATCTCCGATATACTGGCCATCAGTGGATTTGCTGTAACTGATATTCCTGATCCGATTACCGGCGAAGCCATCTATTCACCTTTGAAAGGCATGACAGTCTGGGGTGAAGTACATACCAACGGAAATCCACAGGTGGGTGTATTTGGCGGACTTACCATGAACAATGGCACCAAGGACGAGATGGGCAGCCTTCTCTACCCTGTATACGGTCGTGGTACCAACATTCGCTCCCTCTACAGGATTGCACCAAGGGTAATTTACAATGCGGGTAAAGTAAGGCTGGCCCTGGAACTGGAATATACTTCAGCGGCCTATGGAGAGAATTATGACACCTTCTATATCCCGGATCAAACCACAGCGGCAAATAACCTGAGGACACTGTTAGCCATATACTACTTTTTCTGAGAGACTCATAAAAAGTGAGTAAGTAATTAGCCCGATAGTTTGGGATGGAGGTAATGGCCGGTGTGGGTATTTTCCGGCATCTTTTCGGGAAGCCCTTCATATATGATTTTTCCGCCCTGGCTGCCCCCTTCCGGGCCAAGGTCAATGATCCAGTCAGCACTTTTGATCACCTCAAGGTTGTGCTCTATTACCAACACAGTATGCCCCTTTTCAAGAAGTGACTCCATGGAGGAGAGCAGAAGTGATATATCATGCATATGCAGACCGGTGGTGGGCTCATCAAAAATAAAAAGGACCTTCTCTGTATCCGAATCCTTGCTCAGAAAATAGGCCAGTTTTACACGCTGGCTCTCTCCCCCACTTAGTGTGCTGGATGACTGGCCCAGTTTTACATAACCAAGTCCAACTTGCTGCAATGGCTTTAATTTCCGGGTAATCTGCCTCTCACTGGAGCCCTCACCCTCGCTAAAGAACTCGATGGCCTCATTGATTGTCATCTGGAGAACGTCGTAAATACTCCTGCCCCTGTACTCCACCTGTAGCACCTCATCCTTGAATCGCTTTCCATGACAGCTGTCACATAGCAGCCTCACATCGGCCATGAATTGCATCTCTACTTTAATCTCACCCTCACCCTGGCACTCATCACACCTGCCACCATCGATATTAAATGAGAAATGGGAGGCCTTTAACCCGTTGATTTTGGAAGCCTGCTGGGCAGCAAACAACTTCCGGATCTCATCGAAGGCTTTCAGGTAGGTTACAGGATTGGATCGTGAAGATTTTCCAATTGGATTCTGGTCTACAAATTCGACCCTGTCGATCAGGTGAAGATCACCCTCCAGCAGATCGTGTTTGCCAGGTTTCTCACCGGCACCATTGATCTTTTTGTTCAAAGCCGGATAGAGAATTGAACTGATCAGGCTTGATTTTCCGGAGCCACTCACACCGGTCACCACAGTGAATACATTCAGGGGGAATTTTACATCAACACCAAGCAGATTGTTCTCCCTGGCCCCAGTAATTTTCAGGTAGTTACTCCATTTCCTCCTGACAGCTGGAACAGGAATCTCCATGAGGCCGTTCATATATCTGGCTGTCAAGCTCTTATTATTCCTAAGCAGGGCTTTATGGCCTCCTTCGAAAACCACTTCACCTCCATGCCTTCCGGCCATGGGCCCCATATCAATGACGTGGTCCGCAGCCCTGATAATCTCCTCATCATGCTCCACGATCAACACAGTATTCCCCAGTTGCTGCAACTCCCTCAATACCCCTATCAGCTGGTCCGTATCCCTGGAGTGTAAGCCGATGCTGGGTTCATCCAGTATATAGAGCGATCCAACCAGGCTACTCCCCAGGGATGTGGCAAGGTTGATGCGCTGGCTCTCCCCTCCTGAAAGTGTGGAGGACAAACGGTTCAGTGTCAGATATCCAAGTCCCACACTGGTCATGAACCTGATCCTGGTATTAATCTCCTTCAGTAGCCTCCGTGATACCTCTTTCTCTTTGCGGGGCTGTTTCAGTTTGGAAAAATACTGCTCCAGTTCTGTGATTGGCAACTGAACCAGTTCTGTAATCATTCTCCCTCCAACCTTTACATATCCGGCCTCTTTTCTCAGGCGGCTTCCCCCACATTCGGGACATGTGGTTTTCCCCCTGTAGCGTGATAACATCACCCTGTACTGGATCTTATATTTCTTCGCTTCAAGGTGATCAAAAAACTTGTTCAGTCCTCTGAAATACCTGTTCCCGGTCCACAGCAGCTGCTGCTGCTCTTTGGAAAGCTGGTGTATGGGTTCGTGGATGGGAAATCCGAACTGCTCAGCGTTCATCAACAACTTCTCCTTCCACTTCTTCATCTTTTCACCCTTCCAGCAGACAATGGCATCATCGTATACCGAAAGGCGCTTATCAGGAATGACCAGTTCCTCATCAATTCCTATCATTTTCCCGTATCCCTCGCAGGAGTGGCATGCACCGAGGGGGTTGTTAAAAGTGAAGAGGTGCTCGGAGGATTCCTCGAACTCCATCCCGTCAGCTTCAAACCTGGTGGAAAACTCCTCCATTTCACCACTCTCCGGATCCCATATTGTACAGTGGCCGTGCCCGATCTGAAGCGCGGTCTGTACCGAATCACCAAAGCGGGAGACTGAATCTTCATCACTCTGCACCACGATCCTGTCCACAACCAGGTTCAGGGGAAGCTTTCCCAGCTTCTTGCCTCCTCCCTTCATCTCCTCCATGGAGACAATCTCATTACCCACCTTGGCCCGACTCATCCCCTGCCCGGCATAGATATCGAGCTGGTAGTCAACATCCTTATCCTCCTGCAATTCAACAGACGAGAGGATTACGTAACGTTTCCCCCCTTCTCTGGAGAGGATATAATCCACCACATCGGAAACAGAATGCCGTTTCACAAGTTTCCCTGAAATTGGTGAGTAGGTTTGACCTGCCCGGGCATACAGAAGCTTTATATAATCGTATATTTCGGTAGAGGTACCCACAGTTGAACGAGGGTTCTTGGTATTCACGCGCTGTTCCAGTGCAACAGCCGGCGGGATGCCATGGATAAAGTCCACATCCGGCTTATCGATGCGCCCCAGGAACTGACGGGCATAGGCTGAGAGAGACTCCACGTACCTTCTCTGCCCTTCTGCATACAGGGTATCGAAAGCCAGTGAAGATTTTCCGGATCCGGATAAGCCAGTAACCACCACCATCCGGTCCCTGGGAATGCGTATCTCAACGTCTTTCAGATTGTGAACCCTCGCTCCTTTGATATGTATTTCCTGGTCGTTGATAGCTGTCATTAAATTTGCGTTAAAAGTAGCACATTTTGTATTAACAATTATTTTTACTTAATTGCAGCCACTAACAAATAGCAAATAGACTCGCCTATAGAACACCTCTACGCTTAACCAACAGGAACGAAAGTTTTGAAACAGAGTGAACTGAATGACCAGGAATTGGTTCAAGCATATATCAAAGGTGATCAATCAGCCATTGAAACATTAATTACGCGGCACCGCAGTAAGGTGTACACGTATATATTACTAACCATTAAGAACCAGCAACTTGCTGAGGATCTTTTTCAGGAGACTTTCATAAAAGTTATTAAGTCTCTGAGGGGAGGTAAATACAAGGACAACGGCCGCTTTCTCTCATGGGTAATACGAATTGCCCACAACCTGATTATAGACCATTTCAGGAAGGAGAAACAGATGAATTCGATCTCCAACGACGATACGGAGGTGGATCTGTTCAACAGTAAGAAATTTTCAGACAGAAACATCGAGGAAATTATTGTGAGCAACCAGATCAGGTCGGAGCTAAGGACCCTGATTAACGAACTGCCGGCCGATCAGCGTGAGGTTGTACTTCTCAGGCACTACGGAGAGTTAAGCTTCAAGGAGATTGCCGACCAGACAGGCGTAAGCATCAATACTGCCTTGGGCAGAATGCGTTACGCGCTTATTAACCTTCGTAAAATGATCACCGAGAGGGAGCTATCTCTTACGGTTTATTAAGATTCTTTTACATTCCTTTACAATATCCCGGGCCAAGGAACGTTTATTAGGTGGAAAACCTATTAAAACTGCCTATGGTAAAAGTTTCTACCCTTTTTCACCGGGTGGACGGATTTGATGGAACAAGAACATCGGACGAGACCCGGGAAACTCCTGAACAGAACATAGAAACCCAATTTTTAACAGACTTACTTGAACCTCTGTTGTTCGATCCGGGAGACGAACTAATGCAGCGTATACTGCGCGAAATCTGACTCACAGGCTGCCAATATCCGGCAGCCTTTTTTTTCAAGGCATCCCATATTCTATTTCTCGGGATATTAAACTCGTCGCTTAACCTTGCTTCGCAAGCTGTGAGATCAGCGGATTTTAATTGACCGGGCTAATTCCCGAAATAACCTGGATTGCGGAGCTGATATGGACGCCGGCGGTTTCGGTTCGAAGGCGGGATTCTCCCAGGTGAAGGGGCCTGTATCTCGCTTTTATGGCCAAAGCAAGCTCCTCCTCTGTGAAATCACCCTCCGGACCTACCAGGATGGTATAGCGACCCGAGCGTTCAAGGTCAGGCAGTGAGATGCGATCAAGCGGGTAACAGTGTGCAATACCCAGGGTCCCTGTCTGCTCCTGTTTCAGAAACTCTTCCACCTGAACAGGTTCCGACAATACCGGTTTAAAGGCTTTAAGGGACTGTTTCATAGCTGAAACCAGGATGCGGTCCAGTCGGTCCATTTTCACCTGTTTTCTCTCAGTCCGGTGACACATGAGGGGTGTGACCTTTGATATTCCAATTTCAGTCGCCTTTTCCAGGAACCATTCAAAACGGTCCATATTCTTTGTAGGTGAAATGGCAATGTGAAGGTGGTATGGAAGAGGTTTGTAATTTTCGGTATGTGAGCTGACTACCAGGAGACAGCGCTTGGGATGATCATCATGAATCACCGCCTCATACCAACCCCCTACCCCATCAATAAGGATTACTGTATCACCTGTCTCAAGCCTAAGCACCCTGATGGCATGCTTAGACTCCTGCTCATCAAGGACAAGGGTATCACCCGTGATATGTGGCGTGTAGAACAGATGCATGGTGTGATATTGACCCCAAAAATAGTAAATTAACGGGCTAAAGAATCAAAAATGTTCAGAATAGGCCTGCTCTCCGATACTCATGGATTTTATGATCCCCGAATTGCAACCCACTTCAGTGAGGTGGATGAGATCTGGCATGCAGGTGATATAGGCGATTATGAGGTACTTGTTCAACTGAACAGGATTGCCCCCGTAATTGCAGTCTATGGCAATATCGACGGCACACCCATCCGCTCCCGATTCCCGGGCCACCAGCGGCTCAACAGGGAGGGGCTGGATATCTGGATGACTCATGTCGGAGGCTATCCGGGGAACTATGACCGCAGGGTAAAAGAGCAGATCTATTCAGATCCCCCCGGTCTCTTCATTTCGGGGCATTCTCATATCCTGAAGGTGATCCCGGACAATAAGGGTGGCTTTTTGCACATGAATCCGGGTTCGGCCGGACGCTATGGAATGCACCAGAAGCGCACACTGATTCGTTTCGAAATTTCCAGAGGACGGGTGGACAATGCCGATGTGATTGAACTGGGACCCCGTTCGGCTATTCATCCTCAAACTCCAGGAAGCGATCGATAAACAGAGATAATCTCCGTTGCGCAGCGAGACTGTAAACAAATCCGGGCCGTCCGGGAGCAGACTTGATCCTACGGTCAGCTACCTTAAGTTCAAAAACAATATTATTGAATGTCCGGTTTGAGGACAGTACCTGCATTCCTCCGGGAGAGTAAGCGATATAGTACCACGTATTATCATCTACCATGAGGTAGATATCAAAGATGTCTCCCGAACCCTTTTCAACCAGTTCTACATAGGCATCAACTTTCTTATTGATCTGAATATCACCTATGTTACCAATTCCCACCTTGCCGTTGTGCCTGAACGACCTGGTTTGCTGGTTCCATTGCAATGGCAATTCATTAAAGAAGATGGTATGCTTCCAAGACGGAGGAATCTCTGTATAAGCACCGGTCAGTGCCAGCTGGCGTTCAAGCGAACGGGCCTGGGTCTCTCCAAGCAGGTCACGCATGCCCAGCACATAGTTGTGCCGCGTAAGGTCAACCGGCTCCAGGTCCGGCAGGCTGTCAATCTCCTGTCCCATCACATTTAGTGCGTCGGGTGAGAACATGAAATCAAGGCCAAGAATCAAATTCGCTTCAAAGAGGTCTGACTCCACGTAATGAGATGCGTTTCCGGCCGACTTGATTTTTACCTGTCCGTAATTCAGTGTCAAATCAATGGGACCCTCTCCGTACAACCTGCAATTGTTGGTCTCCAGTCTCAGGAGGCTTCCTGGAAGCGTGGAATCGGCAAGCTTCGCCTCACTACCGATCACATAATTCTCCCTCTCCTGGTCATAGATAAGCGTCCCGGTGGCATTGGTAATATTCGCATCGAAATAGTCCTTCCTGGAACTCAGGAAAGCAGAGTAGATGTGAGTTGAGTCGCGTGTGATCAGGGAGCCCGCAAAGAGTTTATTCAGGTCCGTATTCATCATTTGCTCGCCCACAGGTATCCTGATATCCGCGGGATCAACTTCTGAGGTAAACCTTAGCCATCCCTTGCTGATAGCGCAGTCGTGCACGATCCGGGTACCTCCGTCGAATGTTAACAGGTGTTTCTGTGCTTCAAGTTGTACATCTCCCTTGAAATCAAAGAAGGGGCTGAGCATGAATGGATCATTCTGCTCAACCTTGCCCAGAGAGCGGGTTACCAGAGTGGAATCCACCCATATTTTCTCAAAAAAGATATCGTGGCTGTTCCCGAAAGCATCCATATAGTCATAGTAACCCGACCCCGTGTAGTCCTTTGCTCCAATCACAGCGATGCTTGCATTATAAATGTTATGATTCCTGTTGTACTGGTTGGCCAGCACCCTGGCATTTTTTAACAGGTCCATACTTGCCTGGTACCCTATCTCCACCTCCCCCGAATCGGGGAACACGTAGGCATCAGCAACTTCGATAAATGGAACCTTGTGCGCATACAAATGTCGGGTGTAATAATCATAGGTAGCCCCGGGAGCCACAAAATTCAGGTCATCCTGCCCAGGATGAACAGACCTGTAAACCGGTCCGTTGGTTTTTAATGAATCGATCCCTATATCCACAGTGTTTTCGGGGAGAAGTTTGCTCTGTGACAGGCCTACCTTACCCTCATCCATAAACCATGTAATCTTATCAAGATTTGTTTCGTAGAGGTTATACGGGAACTCTATCAGGGTCTGGTCCCCGTTGGCAGAAAACTCCCCTTTACGCGCATCCAGATCCACAACAAGGTTCACATCATCTGTGAGGAAGGTAAAATCCTGGTTCCAGTCTGCCCTCAGCTGAACTCCTGCCGAATCGGCAAATATGGCCCTGGCTTCATACCGAAAGCGGTCCGATTCCAACCTGGCATTCACCAGGCCCATCGCTCCCGATCCCGTAAGGCCAATGGGGCGTAGTTCCATGTCTCCCCTGTGAAAAACAGAGTCCTCAAACATCCGGAAAGTCTCCTCCACCCGGTTCACCCTCATTACCTGATCCCCGGCCAACAGGGTAATATCAGCTTCGGCATTCTCAACATGAGGGAATTTAGTTGCTTCCCGCCTCTCCCTGATCAGGAATCTCCGTGTACGGGCCATCATGGAATCGGGATGCATCAGGAATTTGTCCGACCAGCTTGTGGATGTCAGGTAATCGAATGAGCCATACCCGTGTAATCCGCTGCTGCTCATCTCTACATCATTATGAAATATTCCAAGTCCGTCGTAAATATCAAGCCCCTCCTCTGGTGTCTGCATATAGAATCCAAGCGAGTTATCTTCACGCAGTGTCATCTGCATCTCCAAAGGAGGCAGTATCCCGGCAGAAGTAAAAGTCCCATTGGGTGCAATGGCTTCGGGTCTGAAATTATCAAGACTGTCGAAGGTAAATGCTTCCAGCTCGAAATAGAATGAATTCCGTTCATACACGCCGTTCTGAATATTCGGGCTGTCAAAGTAAATGTAAGACTTTTCATGGCTGGAGAATGTCGGATACTGGGGATAACGCTCCAGGCCGGACTTATTGTTTGGTTCATCGATCAGCAGCTCCCCTGTCATGTTTTCAATGGCATTATCAATACCGACCAGAACCGCCTCCCCGTATTGATTTGTTTCACCTGTATTTATTGACATCTGAAGTGAATCTATCTTCTGCATGGATATCTTGAAGGTATCGTACTGGAAGAAGAAATTATGTCCTGTAAACCTGAATAAACCGGCATCCACCACTCCGTCGAACTGGAAGCTGCGGTTTCGCTTCATGACAATGGTATTATTCTCGGGTATTAATTTAACATTCTGAGAATCACTTAAAAAGATAATCGGGATCCCCCGAATGGTCAGGTCGCGGGTTTGAAGATCAAAATCTGCATTTGAAACTCCTTCCACCCGAGAATTGAAGCGTATCACATCATAATCACGTTTTCTCATGGCTGACTCCATATAATCGAATAATTTCTGCCGCAGGGTAATCATCTGGGTCTGATCATCAAAATAGACAAACCCCAGCTTCGCCAGTGCCATAAGCTGGTGCTTAACCTGGTATTCGGCATACCCGATAAAATCTGCATAGGGGCCCGAATTGAAGTTCCTACCCTGAAGCATCTTTGAATAGGCAGCCAGTTGAGCCAGGGGATGATCGTAATCCATTCCCTGTAATCCCATGAAGAAATCGAAATTGAAGAAGGTGTTGGACTCAAAAGTGGCCCTTCCGCTGGATGAGCCAAGCATGGCCTGGAATTTCATCAGGCTCTCCCCCCGGATCCATACCAGCTCATCGAAATTCATATCGATACCATGATAGGTATTTGAGTAGGGTCCCTGGGATGTGAACCCATCTGATTTACCGAGTCTCAGCTGCTCCTTTGCAACATCATAGTCCTGAACAAGGTTGGGGTGAAAAATTGAATCTTTTCCGAAATAGATAAAAACCTCGGTGCTGGAGGAACGGATAAAACGGTCATTCAAGGAGAACCGGTTGGATTTGGCCTTGATCCTCAGCGTATCATTGCTGTATATTTTCAACTCGGCTGGCTCGCCCTGAACCCCGGAACCAACCAGGTTTGCTCCTTCAATAGAGAGCCCTCCCTGGTAGTCTATTCCCGGGACAAATTCATCAATCTTATAAAAATTCTTGTAAGAGGTGAACTGGGGGTATTTCATCCTTTGAATATTCTGGAGTACAGTTAGCTTGTCATCCAGGCGGCCGATCACCTCCTGGTCAAACAGTACCGGGTAGTAGAGTGTAACACTATCTGCATGGTAGGTTGAAGTCTTCAGGTTGATTTTGAAATCACCCATCTGCGCATACAAATCGGTATCGGGAATATCTACCCTCTCCCATGTAACCTTTCCCCGGCTGCCAACCCACTCAAGCGTGAGTGGGTCAATATATCCGGTCGCCTCAACGATCTGGATAGAATCCATTCCGGAGATACAGGCAACGGTAACATCATCGAACATGACCTTAAGGGTTTCGTCGGTTTGGAAGCGGAATGAAGGGCTTGAAACCTTCCAGATTAATGTGTTGGAAGAATAGAAAACATTATCCTCCAGAAGCGTAAGTGAGAGTTTCAGCCACTGGTTAATAATCCTCAGTAAGGCGTTCTCCCCGTGCAGGAACAACTTGTAACCCTCCAGCCACTCATCATACCCATGAGAGGTCTTATCCTCTGTGAAGAACTCCATCATGACCCGCTGGTAATTAATGAATTGGGGCCTTGGCCGGCAACTCTTCCTACGCATCAGGTTTGAGACCTCGATAATCTCCATCTGCTGTTCATAGGGAACTGAATCGAAGAAGCTGATAAACCTTTCAAAATCCGGTATTTCACTGGTTTGCAGAGCAGACCCGGTAAATGCTCTCAACTCTGTTATGAAGGTAGCTGTGTCATTCTGGAACTCTCTGATCGACTGAGCCCGGAGTGTTGTAACCAGGCAGACTAAAATCAGGAGGATCATGAATCTTCTTATACCAGATATATTCATTACCTAAGTTTTTTTGAAAGAGAGTGAGAGCCAGTTGGAAACTTCAGCTGTATTCAGATGATCCAGGCCGCATTGATAGGCAGCATTTAGAATGAACTGCACATCCTCCGCCAGGAAACCACTTACAATCAGGATCCCGTCCTTTACAAGGTGGTGGCCATATTCAGGAAGGTCCCTGAGCAGTATATTTCTCGTTATATTGGCCAGGACCACATCAAATTCCAGCTTTCCCAGTGAATCTGCATCTCCAAATATAACCTCCATTGCAGTTGCCCCGTTTCTCTCCACATTCTCAAGTGCATTTTCGTAGGCCCACTGATCATTATCCACACCCAATACCCTTCCGGCACCGCGGAAGCAGGCATAAATGCCCAGGACGCCGGTTCCGCATCCCATATCAAGCACACGCCCTCCCCCAAGCTCCAGGTCCATCATGGCCTCTATCATTAAGCAGGTGGTATGGTGATGACCGGTACCAAACGACATCTTGGGTTCAATGATCAGGGTGCAGGGAAGGTCGTTGTCTGAATCATGAAAAGGTGCCCTGATGAGCACCTTTTCTTTAATGACAACCGGATTGAATTTCTTCTCCCACTCTTCGTTCCAGTTCTGATCAATTGTTTCATGATACCTGTATTGCACCTTTATGCCCAGTCCGGATAACTCATCAATCAACTCAGAGAAGAGATCATCGGAAAAAGAGTTCTTTGGAATATAGGCCTGGATCAAGTCCTCATTCTCAATGAATCCTTCAAACCCGATCACCGACATCCTGGCAAGCAGGATCTCGCGATCTGTGCTGCTCCATGATCTGATCGGGATTTCGAATTCAAGGTATGCCATACAGGCGGTTTGGTTCAGGTTAGTATGAATTCACGATGGCCAGGAAGTCCTCTGCTTTCAAAGCAGCACCTCCGATAAGTCCGCCATCAACATCGGGATTTGCAAATATTTCCTCTGCATTGGAGGGCTTGCAGCTTCCTCCATAAAGGATGGACATATCATCAGCAATGGTTCCGTCGAACATCTCAGCCAGGAAACCCCTGATGAAGTGGTGCATCTCCTGTGCCTGGTCGGGAGTGGCAACAACGCCGGTTCCAATGGCCCAGACCGGTTCATAAGCTATCACAACCAGGTTGATCTCATTGCTTGTCAGCCCCTTCAGGCCTACCTCGATCTGCTCTTTTACCACATCGAAATGTTTTCCGGATTCCCTCTCTTCAAGAACCTCACCACAGCAAAATATGGGCTTTAATCCTTCAGCGAGAGCAAGCTTCACTTTCTGATTGAGCAACTCATTGTCCTCATTATATAAGGATCTTCTTTCAGAGTGTCCCAGGATCACATACTCAACCCCTGCAGACACAAGCATGGCAGGAGAAACTTCACCGGTATAAGCTCCTGAAGTCTCCGACGCACAATTCTGCGCACTCAGTTTTATATTATTAACCATTTCATTCACCTTGCTCAGGTGGGTATATGGGGGTGCTATGATGACCACTGCGTCACTTGTTTTCTCCTGCTCCAGTTTCTCAACAGCTTTCGCAAGCTCCATTCCATCTTTCAGCAAGGTGTTCATTTTCCAGTTTCCTGCTACAATTTTCTTTCTCATGATCTTCTTAATTGATTGTTGTATTAAATGTAATAATTATTATTCTATGGGAGAAATAAGCGCTGAAAACGCAATCAGTACCAGCACTCCGAGGATAAAGGAGATTACCACTCCCTTCTCTGTGTCCGAGGCCCCCTTTTCATAGACCAGATCGGGCACGTATGATTTGAATTCCATCACAGCGAAAGAGAAGCCTTCATAAACGCCAGCCTCCATCAGCAACTCCTCATCCTCGCTCAAGGGCATTGATGCATTCTCCAGCTGTTCCAGTACATGAGGGTCCAGTTCATCCATGGATGGAAAATCCCTGAAGCCCCATTTCCCAATGATGACCCCATCGAAAATCAGCATAAATCCCGGGTTGGAACGAAGCATCGTTTTCAACATGATCTCATCACCCGCATAAAAGGGATACTCGAGTCCGAGGGAGGAGGAGAGTGATTTCACAACTTCGGAGGTTGATGCGGAAACAGCATAAAATGAAAAATCATCGGCAAGTAGTTCCAGGCCTGACCATTCGCCCGCGATCAGCAGGGCCTCCTCATTTGCATTTTCAAGGTCGTAAGAGATCAGTAATAATGTGTATCCCGGATCGGCAAGAATGCGGTCTACCAGATCGGAACCAAATTCATCCACGATGGCAAAATCATGGATGGGCGGTTCAAAACCCTTCCTGATCAGTTTGGAATCGCTGCTGACAAAATCCCATAGGGTAGTATCCCTGGGATAATCAGCTAGTGTGAAGCTGGATTCCTTTCCGTCTTCCCTGTTACGGTACACAAGGGTTGTCTCATACTCATCCACAGGGGCATCCTCAGGGATATTCATATCCTGGCTGATCACCGTACCCACATCATATGGCCTGAAATCTACCAGGGGCAGGTGCCTGAAATTCCATACAGAGAAACATGAGATCCCTGCGTAGATAATGGCCAGAATAGTCCATTCTGCCATTGAGCGCCCATTCTCTGCTTCACTCTTCCGCCCGAAAAAGAGAATAGCCACAAAGATCATCAGCACCACGTTCTTCAGAAAGGTTTGCCAGTTGGTCAGGATGAGGGCATCGCCAAAACATCCACAATCCGAAACTGGATTAAAAATGGCAAGGAGCAGGGTCAACACCGTAAAAAACAGCATAAACCAGAGCAGCAACCAGTAGACAATCTTTCTCCTGTAACCTAATATCAGTGCGACACCAAGGACCAGCTCAAAAGCAGCAAGCAGGATGGCCAGGGGTAGTGAGCTAAACTCCAGGAATCCAATTTTAAATGCTGTAAAATAGTCAGCAAACTTATATGCTGAACCCAGAGGATCGACGGCCTTCACAAAACCACT
The DNA here is from genome assembly GCA_024244665.1 of Bacteroidota bacterium. The sequence continues at coordinate 15,984 of JAAEOI010000051.1, forward strand.
GAAAATAAATACGATCCCAAGAAGGAACCGGCTCACCACCTTGAAATATTTCATTACGTAATCCCTAACTGGTTTACAATAATTTCTGAAATTGCACCGGGGGAATGCATCTCACCCTCCCCATCGGTGCAATCAATCAATAACAGGTCATCCACAAACTGCTGCAGCGAGAGATACTCCTGCCTCACCCTCTCCTGGAAATCCAGATCCTCTTCATGAATATCCCGTTCACCCTTCAGGTAGGCACGATCCTCACCGTCCCGCGCTTTGCCGAGCTGCTGCCGGGTGAACTCAATGGGTACATGCAAAAGCAGGTTAAGATCAGGTTTTGGGAGATGGTTGTAACTGAACTCAAAATCAAGGATCCAGTCCCGAAGACGGATGCGTTCCTCTTCTCCCCTTAGCTTTGCACACTGGAAGGCAATATTGGAGTAGACATAACGGTCTACAATCACCAGATAACCCTCCTCCATCCATCTCCTTATCATGGAAGCAGCGTCTGTCCGGTCGCCGGCAAAGATCAGGGCAACCAGATAGGGATCTACCTGGTCATTGGGTCCCATTTCACCCCTCAGGAAACGGGCAATCAACTCTCCGAACACCCCCTCTTCCAGGCGGGGAAAATGAAGATACTTATACAAAACACCCTCTCTTTCAAGACGTTCCGTAAGCAATCTCAACTGGGTGGACTTTCCTGAGCCATCCAGGCCCTCAATCACAACAAAGCGCATGGATCGATTTCGGATTATTTAGTGTATTTTTGATAAAATCTGATTCCAAACATACAAAATATCGACTCAACAACCGTGTTTTAATGAATAACTTCTCCACATCGACCACCCTCTTTTCAAGGAATTTTTCACTCAATGTTGGCGGACAGCTCCTTGATCTCTCAATCCCGGTTGTCATGGGCATCATCAATGCTACTCAGGACTCATTTTTCCAGGGGAGCCGTGTACCTGAACCGGGCATTGCTGTTGAACTGGCCAGGAAGATGACCTGTGAAGGTGCAGCAATACTGGATGTGGGAGCCGTATCCACCAGGCCAGGTGCTACAGAGATTACTGAGGAAGAGGAGGTAAAGAGAATCACCCCGGTTGTAGAGGCTATCAGAAGAGAACTTCCGGAAGCGATCATTTCAGTGGATACCTGGAGGTCAGGAGTTGCCAGGATCATGCAAAAACAGTTTGGTATCCAAATGGTGAATGATATAACTGCTGGACGGTTCGATCCTCATATGATTGCCACGGTGGCAGATCTGGGTATGGCATACGTGATGATGCATATGCAGGGAACTCCGGAAACCATGCAGGAATCGCCAGAGTATCAGGACGTGGTCGACAATCTGCTTCAATTCTTCGGGGAGAGAATCTATAAACTGCGGAAACTTGGTGTAAACGATATGGTGATTGATCCAGGCTTTGGCTTCGGGAAAACCGCTGAACAGAACTTTCAGCTGCTGAGGCAACTCGATGCATTTGCAATGCTGGAGCTACCAATCATGACTGGGCTATCGCGTAAGTCTATGATTTATAAATCATTAGGCAGCAATCCCGATGCCGCCGTTAATGGCACAACCGCTGCCCACATGGCAGCTTTGTTGGGTGGGGCTAGTATTTTAAGGGTCCACGATGTTAAGGAAGCTGTTGAAACTGTGAAGATCTTCCGGCAGATTGTGAACAGGCCTGCCAACACCGTATAATTTCTTTTAGTAAATTTGACTTCAGATTTGCCGCATGCTCAGTGCATTCATTCATATTCGTTTTCTTGATGTAATCGACATCATCCTTGTGGCTCTGCTGCTTTACCAGCTTTATATGCTCATCAGGGGTACTGTTGCCTTTAATATCACCCTGGCCATCGCCTCCATCTATATTTTCTGGTGGGTGGTTCGATCGCTGAAAATGGAGTTGCTCAGCAACATACTCGGATCGGTCCTGGGTGTAGGGGTAATTGCCCTGATTATCGTATTCCAGCAGGAGATCCGAAGGTTCCTGATCTATATGGGGACCAGGTATATGGATGGGAACCGGATCAGTTTCGACAAGGTTCTCAACATCCGTTTCGATTCCAAAACACAGGTAAAGATCAGGTCACTGCTCAAAGCGGTCATGCAATTCTCCCAGGAGAAGACCGGAGCCCTGATTGTTATCAAGAGGAAGTCAAACATGGACATGTACGCCCAGACAGGAGATGTGCTCAATGCAGAAACTTCCAGCCGCCTTCTATCCAGCATCTTCAACAAAACCAGCCCCCTCCATGATGGTGCTGTCATCATTGAGAATGACAAGGTAAAAGCTGCCCGGGTCATCCTGCCTGTTACTGAACAAATTGACCTTCCTCCGGAATACGGCTTACGTCACAGGGCCGGTCTGGGGATTTCGGAGGTTACCGATTCACTGGTCATCATTGTTTCGGAAGAGACCGGACAGATCTCCGTTACGGAGAATGGGATTCTCCAGAAAAACATATCCTCCAAAGTTCTCAAAGAGAAACTGGAAGCGGATTTCAGTTAGAGATCATGCGCCGGATATTGGACCTGTGGGTGAATAGTACAAGTACTACGACAAATAGAGAGAAAATCTTCACCGACAGGTATTCTGATCTGAAGACCCAGTTCATCCAGACCGGATAACTCAGAACTGCTGCCAGTGATCCCAGGGCCGAAATCCGTGATACCAGGAATACCACCAGGTATACTCCCATGGCAGCAAGGGCTGAAAAGGGATGAAGAGCCAGAACGACCCCTGCCATTGAAGCCACTCCTTTCCCACCTTTGAAGCCTGCAAAGACAGGGAACACATGACCCAGGAAGGCTACAAGGCCAAGCCCGATCCTGAGGATCATCCATGACTCGGTACCGGATTCAATCACTTCCTGAAAAACAGCGAGACTAACCGCCACATAGCCTTTCAGCATATCCATAATAAGCACCACGATCCCGATGGGTTTTCCCAGCACCCTGAAGGCGTTGGTAGCTCCGGCATTTCCGCTCCCGTGCTCCCTTAAGTCAATACCCTTCAGCCCACGTCCGACCCACACCGATGTAGGAATGGATCCAAGCAGGTAGGCCCCGATAATTACAGCAATAAACCAAAACATGCTGCTAAAATAGATAAATCATATTACTGCATCATTGTCCTAAAAACAGGGATGCATTATTGAATTTAATAACTAAGAGCATCCTGTAACTGGCAAAACAGGTACAGAATGCTCTTTGATAACTTATAACTGAGGTCCGGCTGCAATCAGAGCCTTACCATCTTCGTTGTCGGTAAACTGCTCGAAGTTGGAGATAAAGAGCTTCGACAGCTCTCTGGCCTTTTGATCCCATTCAGCTGCATCTCCATAGGTATCACGAGGGTCCAGGATTCCCGAATCAACCCCGGGAAGTTCGGTAGGAACCTCAAGGTTAAAGTAGGGAATCTGCTTGGTAGGTGCACTGTCAATCGAACCATCTAGAATAGCATCTATGATCTCGCGCGTATCTTTGATAGATATCCTTTTACCAGTTCCGTTCCAACCGGTGTTCACCAGGTACGCTGTTGAACCGGCAGCATCCATTCTTTTCACCAGTTCCTCACCATATTTGGTAGGATGCAGGGTCAGGAATGCAGCCCCAAAACAGGAAGAGAAGGTGGGAACCGGCTCGGTTACGCCCCTTTCAGTACCAGCCAATTTAGCTGTAAAACCAGACAGAAAATGGTACTGCGTCTGATCGGGAGTCAGTTTTGATACAGGCGGCATTACACCAAAGGCATCAGCTGTAAGGAATATTACCTTGGAGGCATGTCCCGCTTTTGATACAGGCTTCACAATATTATCGATGTGATAAATCGGATAGGATACCCTGGTATTCTGGGTTTTTGAACCATCGTCATAATCAACTTTACCATCGGAGGCCACTATCACATTCTCAAGAAGCGCATCCCTTTTAATGGCATTATAAATATCCGGTTCACTATCCTTGCTGAGTTTGATGGTTTTAGCATAGCACCCCCCCTCGAAGTTAAAGATGCCGTCATCATCCCAACCATGCTCATCATCCCCTATAAGTTTACGCTTAGGATCTGTGGAAAGTGTGGTTTTACCTGTTCCGGAGAGACCGAAGAAAATAGCGGTATCCCCTTCATCACTAACGTTGGCCGAACAGTGCATGGCTGCCATTCCACGCAGGGGAAGGTAGTAGTTCATGACCGAGAAAATCCCTTTCTTCATCTCTCCACCGTACCAGGATCCGCCAATAACAGCCTTTTTTTCGGAGAGGTTAAAGAAAATAAAGACATCAGAATTGAGTCCCTGTTCTTCCCACTTGGGATTGGTAGTCTTGGCAGCGTTGAGCACTACAAAATCAGGCTCAAAACTCTCAAGTTCCTCATCGGTTGGACGGATAAACATGTTCTTCACGAAATGAGCCTGCCATGCAACCTCCATTACAAACCGAACTTTCAGTCGGGTGTCCTCATTGGCCCCACAGAAAAGGTCCATGACAAACAGCCTTTTTCCGGAAAGCTGACTGGAAGCCAGGTCATATCCATGCTCCCATATCTCTTTGCTAATGGGCTTATTATCTGATGTTTTTGCCGTATCAGTTTTCCACCATACGGTGTCTTTGGTGGAATCATCCTTTACAATGTACTTATCTTTGGGTGAACGTCCGGTAAAAATACCTGTATCCACCTTGACTGCACCGAATTCACTCTCTACTCCCACTTCAAACCCTTCAAGGTCAGTATTCATCTCCTCTTTATAGAGCTGTTCATAGGAGGGGTTATAAACCACGTTTTCAATCCCTTTGATTCCGTACTGCTCAAGTTTTAATTTGTTCAAAATTTCGCTCATAATGTTTCTGTTTTGTAGCTATTCTATTTGTTTCGCTTTAATTTATAAGAAATGGATCGGAATTTCTATCAAAAAAGCGTAGCAAATATCCAAAAAAAAA
>JAAEOI010000052.1 GCA_024244665.1 Bacteroidota bacterium
CCGCTCATATTCTTTTTCTCAATGACAAGCTTAACAAACTGCATAAACACGGCTACAAGAAAACAGGACACCCAAATGCATCAAAACCAAAGAACTATACCGCTGATTATCTTTGTATTAAAAAGCCACATCGAAAGGGGTGACGAAAACAAAGGAAGGCCCCAGCCTGGCTAGCTTAGCCGGCTTTGCTCCCACCCCTTCTTCATCAGCGCAAAGAGGTGTTCATCGAGCAGCGTCCCTCCCTTCATTACCGTAAGCTTATGGATAGCCTCACGGATAAATCCGTTCTTCTCAAGAACCCGCATAGAGGGAGTGTTATTCTCAAAGATGTTTGCGAAAATCCTCAACCATGGGGTATGGGTGAAAGCGTGATCCACCAGGGTGCTCACAGCATCCGACATAATCCCCCTTCCCCAAAGGGCCTCCGACAGCCAGTATCCGATTTCACCATTGTAGCGGTATACATCTTTTCCGGCATGGATCCCTATACCACCGGCTGCCTCTCCCCCAAACTCGATAGCCAGGATCAGGTCATCCCGGTTCTCTCCCACCATCTTCAGCCACTTTCGTGCATCGGCCAGGGTGTAGGGATATGGAAAGCCATCACGTAGATTTGAGGCCACCTTCAGGTTGTTGGCGTGTTTAACAAGAGAGGTAGCATCGTCGGGGTGCCACGGCCTCATCCGGTATAACTCTCTCTCAATAACAGGCAGATGCATAGAGTGAAAATACAAAACCCCCGCCATTTATTGAGCATTTATGCTACTTTTAAGCCGATTATTACAAAGCCTATGTTGCTGAAGTTGTATGAAAAGAGTCCGGATCAGAAGCAGATCGACAAAATTGTGGATCTGCTTAGAAATGGTGGTGTCATCATCTACCCCACCGATACGGTCTACGGGATGGGATGCGACATCACCAAGGCAAGGGCTGTGGAACGGGTTGCCCGGATCAAGGGGATCAAACCTGAGAAAGCACGTTTTTCATTCATCTGTTCAGACCTGAGCCACCTCTCCGACTTTGCCAGGCATGTGGACAACCGCACCTTCAAGTTGATGAAATCGCACCTGCCCGGCCCCTATACATTTATCCTGACTGCCAGTACCCAGGTTCCCAAATCCATCAAACAGAATCGCAAAACAGTTGGAATCAGGATTCCTGACAACAATATTATCCTGGAGATTATCAGGCAGCTGGGGAACCCAATCCTCACAACCTCCTTGAAAGAGAATGACGAAATCCTTGAGTACCCAACCGATCCTGAACTGATCTACGAGGAGTACCGCGATTTTGTGGATGCGGTCATCGACGGTGGATATGGCGGGATAGTCCCATCCACCATCATCGACTGCAGTGGGGATGAACCGGAGCTTATCCGTGAAGGGCTGGGCGAGATCGACCTCTGATTAGTTCCCGAAAATTATGGGAATTCTCCGGCCCGTTTCTTAACTTGCTTCTTCATCAAAAACCTGGTAATGAAAAAGATTATCAATGCTTTTCTCGATAATAAAAAGCTTGCAATCGTTGGTGCCTCCCCCAATAAGGATAATTTCGGAAGGTACCTGATGGCCGAACTTGCCAAAATAGAGTACCAGGTCATCGCGGTCAACCCGAAATACAATGAAGTGGAGGGTATTCCCACAGTCCCATCTGTTAAAGAGCTACCCGACGAGGTGGAAAATCTGACCTAGCGCCTCCAGAACATAGGGGAGAAGAGAACCAGCACTGTAAAGAGTTCCAGTCGCCCCACCAGCATCAGGAAGGAGAGAAACCATTTCCCCCCTACACGGATCTCAGCGTAATTTGAGGCAGGCCCCACCTCA
>JAAEOI010000053.1 GCA_024244665.1 Bacteroidota bacterium
CTGATCGTGATCGTATTGCCTGCCCAGAGTGCACTTACTCCGGCGGGTAAGCCTGTAGCTGCTCCTATACCTGTGGCTCCAGTCGTCGTATGCGTGATAGCAGTCAACGCGGTATTGATACAAAGGGTCGGGGTGGACGACGCCGCTCCCACTGTATTCACGATAACTATTGTTGCTGTAACAGATGTCCTTTCACTCTCACAACCACTAGTTGTATTGTAAACTGAAGAATAATATGTGGTAGTGGAAGTTAACACCGGTGTTGTGTAGCTTGAACCAGAGAATTGAATTCTGGCTCCTCCTGTTGAAACATCATACCAGAAATAGTCTTCTCCAGCACCAGCGCCACTTGCTGTCAGTATAAAAGACGTATTGGTACATCCTGAGGCTCCAGTCGTCGCCGGAGCAGAAGGTGCGGCATCATTCGAAATTGTTAATGTTGCTGCATAACTCTTTTTCGCGCAGCTGGAAGCATCTTCCAGCTCACAACGAAATATGTAACCATCCATTGAAGCTCCTGCAGAGGAAATAGTAAGCAGCGCCGTGTTTGCCCCTGAGTATACACCCCCATCAGTCACATTGGCCCAACCTCCACCATCGTTTACTTCCCACTGGTATGTAGGGCTAGTAGCATCAGTAGATGTAATCTCAAAAAATACCGTTGCCCCGGAACAACTGATTGCATGAAAAGGACCTACTATATTGTAAGTACAGGGGTTTGGAGAACCGTAGATAACTGTGTTTAAAATATCATCAATATCCGGGAAAAAGAACCCCACCCACCAAGGTATTGAAGTACCATAACTATCTGAAGGGGTCAGGTCAACTGTTGCGCCGGGATTAACAGCAGATAATTGATTCTCTGCGTCACCACCGAAATCAAAATTCCCGGTAACATCTCCCCCAACCACAATATTTCCAGTATCAAGAAAGCCAGGGTTATTCATTGAAGTAGAACCAGTAGACTCAAAATTACCAGCAACAACAACCAAGGCATCTTCAAAAACTACAGTGCCTTCATTGAAAAAATTACCATAAACTGCAATAGTAGCCGGATCAGAAGGAGGCCAAATTGGATTATCATCTACATTCATTGTCCCGCCTGGATAGACATGAATATCTCCCAGCACAGTAAGAACAGTTTCTATTTGAACATCCAGAATACCATAAACATCCAGGTTATTTACGGTATGATCCGCATCAACAGTAACAGTATGGCCAGCCTGAATACTTACTGTACCGTCATTCTCATCAGGTGGGGCTGCGGCCGCAACCCAGGAGCTTCCGTTATAGGTTTCCCATGTCCCTGCTTGATCAAAGTCACCAGTAGCTGCAGAGCGGTAATCACCGGTTGATTGAGCGAGGACTCCTGCTAAGAAGCTGAACAGCAGGAACATCACCAACGAATACCGTCTTGGCACATTGGCAATCCCTTTTCTAACTATGTCTGATACGGATCTCCCCAAGGAAAAAGCTAAACGCCTTCGTCTTACAATGTGTTCGTTATGTTGAAATGCTCCGCTCAAAATAATTACTGAATCAAAAGAACTGTCAGATGTGAACCAACCGATATCCCTTTTTAGATCAAACATTTTATCACCCAAACACTCATTCTGAATAATTACCCTAGCACTTGCATCTGGTGTCCCAGCTGCTCCTGTCCAGGTTGTCAGGCTATTCCATGCTCCGAATTGCGCACATGTATAAGTGTTTTGTGATAAAG
>JAAEOI010000054.1 GCA_024244665.1 Bacteroidota bacterium
GAGGCCATACCACCATGAAAATCCCAGGGTGTAGGGTTGTTCCACCTGCAGATTGCGGGCCCCGACAATGATCCTTTTGGGTTCCATAACCGAGGTGGCCATCTCCTCACAACGGAATTCATGATCCTGCCAGGTACGGAGTTCTTTCCCTTTGATCATCTCAAGGATTTCCCCACCCGTAGAGTGGTCGGATCTATCCCGGGGAAGGTCCATGTAACAGAGGAGACTGCTTTTTTGATCCCCACCCAGTTCCAGTTCCGTTCGCCGCTTCTGCTCGATAGTGGCGAATTTTTCAAAATCCTGATAGCTGAGCCCTCCCATGACCAGCAGGCGCCGCTTCTGTTCATCTGAAAAGGTGAGCAGGATATTATTTCTTGACTTCAGTGCATTGCTGCGGGTCAGAGGCGAATAAGAACGACGGCCGTACTCCCGGGGTTGACCTCCGCTGAAGCCATCGACCATGGCAAAATCCTCTGTTTTATCCACTCCCTCATACACGATTCCGTCGGCCAATACATAAATATCCTTGACCCGGATAGGCTGTCCCGTTGTATTGGATAGGCCCCCTGTGGCGCTTATAAAACCCTGGTTTTCGTATAGGATAAATGTGAACAGTAAGTCCGGATGGTTGTCGGCGTCAAACTTCAGGTCAAGGGCAAGGCCTTTGCCGGAGGGATCAGTCACTGCGCGTTGCTCCCAGGAAATATCGAGCCCAGGCTCATCCGAGGACCTTTCGTTGATCTTCAGTTTTGCATTGGAAACGGCCGCAGTATGATCTTCCTGATCAAAAATGCTGTAGGTCCCCATGGACAGATCGAACTCAAAACGGACCAGCTCATTTTGTAAAGCAACCACATTTCCGGTTTGTATGATCTGTGATGTCTGAGCCAGACCTGCTGAAATTGCCAGAACGCTTATCACAAGGCTTGTCAGGAGACTATTCAGTGAACTTTTCAGGAAAGGCATATTCATTTTTGATGGTATGGCAAAAATTACGCATTAAAAATTTACAGGGCAGGGGCGAGATCCATCAGGATCCGGCCATCCTCGGGAATCACCCTTAAACCGTCATCCAGCTGTTTTATAAAAGCTCCGGTTTGAAGGGCCACCGCATAGTCAAATCCCTCATAGCTGCAGTCAATGCTTTTGTAATTGATCTGATTGTACGGGAGATTCTTATCGGGATCATAGGATAACTCCAGGAACCAGTTTTCCAGCTGCTTCCCTGAGGCAGTCATGCTGATGGACGTCTCATCAAATACCATTCTTATCTCACCCTCCAGTGCAGGTACGGGCCAGGTCACAGCCAGTTCTCCAGCCACGCTCTCGTCAAGCTGCGGATCCCCGCCCGTGATCTCCACCAGCGAGTCATTCCGAACAGCCTTGAATCTCAGTCCTGCAATATTTTCAGCAGTACTCCAGATAAATCCATCCACAAAGGGGAGTGTATGATATAAACACTGAGTGGAAGTGCCTTTCCGGGTAAGGTAAGCGGATGCAAGGTCCTCATCAAACAGATGGATATCCCTGAACCGCAGGGTTCCTTTTTCCCACAGAAGGTTGGCCCGGTAATAGCGGCTGTTGAACCATACAGTCTTAAGGTCTTTTTCAGAATGATCCTTTAAAGCTGCCACCGAGGTGGGTGGTGTTACTGGATAATTTTCCTTAAACCAGGCACCGGATTCAGCCAGTGTCTCAACCCTGACCTTTCCCTCGTCCCGCATGGCTGCAATGGCAGGCATCTGTATGTTAAATCCCTGGCTCATCCTTTTCCATGTAAAGGAGTTCTCCTGTCCGGTCTGGGTATAGGCGTATTCCATGCAGGCGCCTTCCACAAATTCATCAAAATACCATTCACACCAGGCAGAATCGCCCCCTCCGAACTTGTAGACAGGTTCAAGAGAGACCACCCTCTGGGTGTTCCCTCCCAGGCCGTTGTCATACTGGTGAATAGGATCGCTTCCCAGCATCCTGAAGATGGGGACCGGTATCTGGTTTTCTGTATTTTGTGCCGGCATATAGGCATTTTTCTTGCTGGGGTAGTAGGCCTGGTTCCAGTAGCCTCCCCACATGGTGTACCCATCTGTCCCGATTTGATCCTTACAGTTGCAGGAGGCTATAATCCCGTATTTTTCATACATGTAGTTCAGGGTGTGGGCATCAATGAACCATGAACCTGCCGATTTGGGATAGTAGCCGAATATTTCCTTAAACCGGGCCATATAGGTATCCACCAGCTTTTCTCTCTCCTCCGGTGTATACCCGGTTGCAAAGCCCACATCGGCATGCCAATCCCACGGGTACCTGCCACGCCATGAATATTCGCTATCCTCCACAAGAGGCTGGGGAATCTCCCACCAGGCCCCAAGCTCAAACTGGTCGGGTGGCAGATCAATCAGCAGTTCCTGGTACCTGGGATCAATCAGTGCGTCATACTGCAGCAGGAAGGATCCCTTCAGGTCATACTGCTTCATCATTTTCACCTGCTCTACGACTGTCTCATATAGCACATCTTCAGTAATCCAGTCGATCCGCGGTTCACACTGACGGATGAAATTTACAATGTTTACAATCTTTGGTTTGCTGCTATCTGTGTCAGCCGTGGCCTCATCCGATGTTCCTCTATTACAGGAACTGCCCAATGAAAAGAGAAGGCATGCCAGCGGGAGTATAAGCTTATTTTTCAGAGTCATTTATATCGTGCTATTTATTGGTTATCCATACATTCTGCAGTCCTGAGAAGGCCGGCCTATTCATAGGCTCCATATTTGCAAAGGGTCTCCCACCAGGCCATGATGTTTTCAGGAGGTACACCCTCCTGGATGACATGAATGGGAGCAAAAATGAAGCCTCCCCCCGGTGCAAGATCATCGATCCTTCGTTTGGTTTCCTCCCTGACCTCCCCGACGGAACCGTGGGGCATCACATGCTGGGTGTCGCAGCTGCCGCCCCATATTGTTATTTCATTGCCATATAGTTGTTTGAACTTTGTCGTATCCATGCCTTCGCAGCTCACCTGGAAGGGATTCAGAATGTCAACTCCTGCTTCAATAAGCAGGGGGATGGTCTCCATGATGGCACCATCATTGTGAAAAAAGATATAAATCTTTGATTTCGCCTTCTCCTTAATAAATTGAAAGAGGCGTTTGTGGTAAGGCCAGATCATCTCCTTGTAGAGATCGAGACTGACAAGCAGGCTGGATTGGGTGCCAAGGTCATCGGCGCAGGAAGCCACCAGGACATTTTCCCCGACGGCCTCCAGTGCATTTTCCCAGTATTGCATTTTGACCTCAAGAATATGTTCCATGATGGCATGAACTGCCGGCTTGTTCACATACATATCCATCATGAATTTTTCATAACCGGTCATCCACATGGCATGTTCCCACATTCCTGAACTCATGCGACCCAGCACATAGGCCTTTTGTTCTTTATGGACAATCTGATCGGCCTCTTTTTTCAGATCCTTATACCGGTAAGGGTCCAGGGCATCGGGCCAGTTATAATCATCCACATCCTTGATGGTCTCCACATGGGCCAGGGGGCTTAATGCCAGGTCGTAGTATTGCCCACCTTTCAGGGGCATGCACCACTGCATTCCCCATTCATCTTCTAAATAGTGATAACCGTCCCTGTTTCCCAGGTCTTTCAGCCGGGATCCTGTTGGGGTAGCAGGACCAATATTTTTCACATCGACACCCAGGTAATCAATCACATCCTGTCCTGTATGTGCCATCTGGGTGATGGGGTCTTTCAGCTCCGCCGGGGCTGATAATCCAAGATGTTTTTTGAGCGCTTTAAGCGCATTAATATTGATACCTGAAACCATTGTGCCACCCAGATCGAAGGGGATTTTATCTCCTTCCCTGTGTTCAAGAGCAGCCACTATTCTTTCGTAACTTGTCATAACAAATAGTTGTATTATTTAATTTTCACTAAGCGGAAGCCAGACCATCATCTCCCCCGAACCCCTGTTATTCCAAAGGTGATAAGGGATCAGGGTAACTTCTTCTGGGTGAGGATCGCTGGTTTTTGTTTTAATGATCTGTGTTCCATCCAACAGATCTGATTCAAATTGTGTAGTGAAGGGCGGGTCCCTGTCAAAACGCAGATCCAGTATCCGGCCATCCTCATTGTCGGGCCACTCGGCACAGAATACCAGGGGACCCCGCTGGACGGCAAAGCGATCCCGGTCTGCTTCAACCCTGGCATCCGCAATAATGCTTTGAATCTCCATGGGGAGTTCATAGGTAATGATATCAGCGGTTTTCCACTCCCTGTCCAACACAATGTATCCATCCTTTGTCTGGTACCTTACCGGCTGGTCATTGACCAGTACAGTGGGTGAGGGGGTATCGTTTTCAATGAAGCGATAGAGGTCGCCCGGAATGGCCTTATTGTTAGCCCAGCCGGGATTTCGCAGTTTAACTTTAAATTTTTTGGTCCCGGCAGGGAAGAGGCTGATTTTAACCTTCCCATCCCAGGGATAGTGAGTGGCCTGCTTTACCTCAATATCTGAACCATTCAGACTGAAGCTTGCGGTATTATCCACAAATAGATTGATAAACAGTTCATCTGCTTTAGTGGCATAGATATAGCCAGGGAAAGCAGGTATGAATCTTGAAATATTGGAGGGGCAACAGGCGCACCCAAACCATTCGCTTCTTTCGTGTTCTCCTGCAGATTCTAATGGATTGGGATAGAAAAAGTGATCGCCGCTCAGCGAAACGCCTGATAATAAACTGTTATACAGGGTTCTTTCGAGTACATCATAGTATTTCGATTCGCCATGTAGCAGGAACAGCCGGTGATTCACAAAAACATTTCCCACCGAGGCACAGGTTTCACAATAGGCCTTTCGGTTGGGAAGGACAAATGGATCGTCAAATCCTTCGTTTCCGGCCTCCGTGCCTATGCCTCCGGTGACATAGGTTTTGCGGTAAACAATATCCTCCCATAAGCGGTCGATGGCTTTGATATAGGTTGTGTCATTTTGAATGGCAGCCAGATCAGCCATGGCCGAATACATATAGCATGCCCTTACTGCATGTCCCACCGCCTCTTTCTGCTCGCATACCTTCTGATGCATTTGTAATTGCTTATGTCCGCCCGGTCCGCGTGCATCCAGGAAAAACCTTGCCAGCTCCAGATAGTTATGATTTCCGGTGACACGGTATAGCTTGATCAGTCCCACTTCAATCTCCTGGTGCCCCGGGGTGCGCTCCAATTTGTTCCATCCAAAAGTTTCGTATATCAGGTCCGCATTCTTGATGGCAATATCCAGCAGGCTTGATTTCCCTGTGGCATCATAAAAGGCAACAGCTGCCTCGTACATATGACCCACATTGTAAAGCTCATGACTCGATTTTTCTACATTGATCCAGCGTTCAGGTCCGGCCATACTGGAAGCACTGTCTCCAAGTATGGTCCGGTTGGTATAAAGATATCCATCCTCTTCCTGGGCCATCCCGATTTTATAGATCAGTGAGTCAAGATAGGCCTCCAGAACAGGATCGGGTATGGTCTGCAGGGAATAGCTCGCTCCTTCAATAATCTTATACACATCAGAATCGTCGAAGGCATACAATGAGCTGAAGCTACCTTCAGCTAAACCGCCTGCAACCTCGAAATTTTTGATTCTTCCGGTTATCTCAGATTGATGAAAGGCAATGGGGATACTTACTTCATGGTTACGCCTGATCCTGGGTCCCCAAAAATTATCGCTAATGGTGACACTTGTAAAAGGAACCGGCGTAATAGAATAATCCTCCCTCTGGACTTCCTTTTCACTACAGCCTGAAAAGGTGATAAGGGCGCATAGCATCACTGCAGATATTGAGCCTCTTACTATACCTTGCTTTTCCATTTTATATAGGTTTTATACTCAGCAGGTTAAATCTTCCAGCCTTCCCTGAATTCAGGATAAATCAGGGAATTTGCTTCCTCTAAATTAGAAACTTTCATCTTTGATGCGTCCCATTCAATTCGTTGATTTCTATAGTTACTGGCTACTACTCCAAGCAGAACGGTTTCGGTCAGGGGACCTCCGTAATTGAAGTTGGCACTGGATGGTTTTCCTGATTTAATGGCATTGACCCAGTCGGCATAATGTCCCGGTACCCGCCCGATGGTTTGAGGAGGGGTCACAATTTCAGTTTCGCCGTTAAAAAGAGTGACTTCAAAGGGGTCGGCTCCGTGGGATCCATGTTTGATCATCCCTTTTTCCCCGACCAGCAGTGCGCCATTGGTGCCAAATTTTATGTTGGCAAATCGTTCATCCTGGACCGGCAGCATACCACCATCATACCAGGTAAGTTTAACTGCGGGTTTATCGACCCGTTCCGGGAATTTATATTCAATGATGGAAGCGGTGGGGAAAGTGTCGTAAGATACACCTTCCAACAGGTTGGTGGTGCTGGATATAATGCTTTCAGGGCTGCCAAGGTTGAGGGCCCAGAAGCTTGGATCGAGTGTATGACAACCGAAGTCACCCAGGGCGCCGCAACCAAAGTCCTTAAATCCTCGCCACCTTCTCGGTGCATACATGGGGTGATAGGGCCTCTCCATTGCCGGTCCCATCCACAGGTCCCAATCCAGTGTTTTCGGAGTCTTGAAATCACCTGTTGGCCGCTCTATTCCGTGAGGAAATGCAACGTTTCCGCCCCCGATTGGCCGGTCGCACCATGCAACAACCTCGGCAACATCTCCGATAATTCCGGCATGGACAATTTCAACCATATCTCTGATGGAGTCAAAGGAGTGGCCCTGGTTGCCCATTTGCGTCATAACTCCCTGTTCGTTTGCAGCTTCGGTGATTGATCGCACTTCATGCAGCGAATGAGCCAGGGGTTTCTCACAATACACATGTTTCCCGGCTGCAATGGCCATCATTGCAATCACACCGTGGGTGTGGTCGGGTGTGGAAATAACAACCCCGTCAATATCTTTTTGCTTCTCCAGCATGACCCGGAAATCTTTGTATCGTCCGGCCTTTGGAAACTGCTCGAATACTTCTACCACACGCTCACACCAATCCACATCACACAGGGCAACCACATTGACATCGAGTTTGGACAAGCCTCTCAGATTAGAGAGGCCCTTTCCTGCCACACCAACGAAGGCAAGGTTTATCCGGTCGGAAGGCCAACTCTGTTTTTCATCAGGTTGTTTTTCATCATTGCTTCCTGTTGCACATGCTGCCATGCCCAGGCCAAGTGTTGCAAGGGTGCCAATGGAAGTTGTTTTTACGAAATTGCGCCGTGTTGTTTTCATACTGTTTGCTTAATGTTATATAGTAATCTGATATCTTTTTTCATTTGTTATAGCTCCAATCCAATACCCCCATTATATAAAGCCGCTATTTCCAAGCCGCTGAGACGATGCATCGGAGACCACCTGGCCAGAGTTGTCATCGAATTTCCAGTATCCGATCAGATCCTTTTTCATTTGGTCGGGGCGGGACAGGGGTGCTGTTTTTTCAATTCTTGCAAAAAATTCCTCTCCTGCTTCTTCAATGGACCTGGTATTTGTATGAACCGGTTTTCCGGAATAAGGAAGCGCCGCTTTTGCTATTCTCTCTCCGATAATGAGGTGAGATGGTGTGTCATAATGGTAACCATCATTCAAATCCATGCTTACAACCAGTGAAATATTCGGATCACTCCCGGCCTTCTTGCGCACGATCTCTCTGACCATCGGACCACCTCCACAACTTCTACCGTCCCATACACCATCGTTTTTTTGACAACAATCACTCTCGCCCTGCAACCAGATGAATCCGGCAATTTCATATCCCTGTTTTGTGTCGTATCCGGGGTATACCTGATCCAGGTTTTTCAGGAAAGTGTGAAACCTTCTGATCATTTGATTGTACAAAGGTCCCACCTCCCCGCCTGCCCGTTTCACCGCGCCAGGCGGACGCCAGTCCACATGCAGGGTTGTTCCTCCCAGTGCCGATTTGAAAAGTATGATTTCATTTTCAAGTGTGTCACCCATGTTATGACCAAAAAGCAGCTCCGGTCCGAAATTCCCCCTGCGAAAACCGTATTCGGGCAGAAGAGGACCTGATACCCGGCCGGCATATACACACCACACATCATCTCTCTCTTCAAGTAGCCGGTTCAGACCGTTCTCCTCCAGGTAAACTGTTCTGCCCGGCCCTTCCATATTTGACTGTCCGGCCATGATATAGATTTTTACCGGATCAGGTCCTGAACAGGAAATCATGCAGAATACAGCCAGGAGCATCAGGCTGCCTCTTAGTAAATTCCCAAGGGGTTTATTCATGTTTTTATATTTCGCTTTTCATAATCCGCGCCATGGCTTTACCAAGCTTAAGTTGGGCTTT
This sequence comes from Bacteroidota bacterium, assembly GCA_024244665.1. Next base: position 8,348 of record JAAEOI010000054.1, read on the forward strand.
AGTATTGAAATGGGTATTATCCTCCAGGCATGGGAGTTTATCCGTGTTGATAATATGAACATTCACGTCACCGTCGGCAACCCTTTCCTGGGCATTTTGTACAATGCGGGCCTGATCAAAGTTCCATGGGGTCTCTTTTAGCAAACTCGAGGAGATGCGTCCCATCACTAAAGGAAGATCCTCTGATTCTGTCTCCAGCCTGATGTCCTGGATGAATATTTTCAGATTGTTCTCATAAGCTTCTGCCATCTCAGCTGTTTCGGAATCTGATTCACCCTGCATCCAGAGCATGCCGCATATTTCGAATGTCCTGTCCGAATTTTTCAATTGACTTGTTGCATGATCGATATTTTGAATGAAACGCTCATGCATTTTCAGGCCGGGAAGCCAGTGATTGTATAGTTTGGTACCACCGGCAGAGGTTTTAATAATCGCAATGGTATGGTCGGGATAGGCTGCTGACATTTTATGTGAAAAGGCGATTTCGGGACCAAACTGCTGCTCCCGGGCTGCGGCAAATGAGTCATCTCCCAGCTGAACCCAAGCCTCGGCTTTATTGTCCCATGTGACAACATTTCGCGGGGGTAGCCTGTAGGCTTTGGGTAGTTCCTCAGATCTGCCACACCCATCCATGTTGGACTGGCCGGCCAGGAGGAATATCATATATGCTTTTTCCTGTTGACTCTGTGTGAAAACAGGGCCTGCTAAAAGGGTGCAGAGTCCGATGAACAGGAAGATTTTCTTCATTGAGTTTTTTGTTAATTTTATCTTGCTGAGATCAGGTATGATTCACCCTCTTTTGTGTCAAATTCAATACTACCGTCCTTAAGCTTTTTAAAAGCTACCTTTTCTCCTTCAAGGGTAAGTGATACTTTTACTCCCGGATTGATGTGGCATTTTTCACCTGAGTGTGAAAGAATCCGGGTATTAGTGACCACACCTTGTTTCCATTGAATATCCAGTTCAAATCCGCCTCTGGCACAAACTCCTTCAAAGCTGCCATTATTCCATTCAGCAGGCACGGCAGGTAAAAGCTCAATAACTCCTTCATGCGATTGCATGATCATTTCTGTGATACCTGCGCCGACACCGAAGGTTCCGTCCACCTGGGGTGTGCTGAAGCATTTGGCAAAAAGCTGTGGGCAGGCCTGCTCTTTCAGGTAACCCTTAAATATTTTGAGTCCGCGCTCCCCATCATTCAAACGTGCCCACAGTGCCATCTTCCATGCCCGGGAGAATCCTGTTCCTCCATCTCCGCGCTGCTCCAAAACGGATTTGCAGGGATCAATGAACTCCGGAGTTCGTTTGGCTGAAAGCACATTTCCGGGATAGAGGCCATACATATGGGAAAAATGGCGGTGTGCACTCTCTTTTGGAGGCCAGTCATCAGCCCACTCCTGCAGATTTCCCATTTTCCCTATTTGTGGTGGGACCAGTCTTTTATGTGCTGCTTCCACATCAGCTGAAAAATCATTTTCCTTTTCCAGAATCCGCGAAGATTCCAGGTAATATGTAAAGAGATCGAAGATGATCTGCATATCCATGCTGGCTCCCGCACATATTGTGGTTCCTGACATGTAATATCCAGTCACCGGATCGAAAAACACCTCTGCTGTACTATCATTCGGGGTGTTTTCCGGAGAGGTGGAAGGGTTTGTGATCAGCCATTTCCCATTGGGATGTTCTACCAGGAAGTCCATGAAAAACTCCACAGATCCCTTGATTACCGGATAGAAGTCTTCCAGGAACTCCCTGTCCATGGTATAGAGATAGTGTTCCCATAAATGAGTGACCAGCCATGCACCACCTGTTGTAAAGGTTCCCCAGTTCGTTCCGTCCATTGGTGCGGCAACCCTCCATAAATCTGTGTTTTGATGAAATACCCAGCCACCGGCGCCATAATGTTCCCGGGCCACATCAGCTCCCTGGTCCGTTAGTTCTCTGATAAGGTCAAAAAGTGGCTCGGCACACTCTGTCAGGTTTCCGCTTTCGGCAGACCAGTAATTCATCTGAAGATTGATGTTGGTGGTATATTTTGAATCCCAGCTGGGATTCATCTCTCCATTCCATATTCCCTGAAGATTTGCAGCCTCTGTTCCCTGCCTGGAAGAGCAGATCAGGAGATATCTTGAAAAGTGATAGCAAAGTGCGGCCAGCGCGGGGTGAGCCTTCTGCTGAATCTCTTCCATTCGTGTATCTGTTGGAAGATAGGAGATGTCTGATGTTCCCAGATCAAGGCTTACCCTGTTATACAGGTGCTGGTGTTCCTTTTGGGATTCCTCAAGCATCTTATGGAAATCTTTTCCCCTGACTCCTCTTAAATAATTATTCACCCTTTCATGCGGATTAGCGCTTAGATCCTTATAGCTTACGAAATTCGTTGCAGCCGCAAAACAAAGAATCAGCTCATCTGCCTGTTCGATGTGCATTTCGCTTAAATGATACTTCATGGACCCACCGCTGGGAATGATTTTCAACCTTCCTTCATAGCGTAATTTGCCCTCTACACCCAAGTAGTCGGCCGATTTACCGGCGATGAATACTTCATCTTCCCCATCATAACTGAGTGTATAGTTGTCGGTTGCATAATTTGAATGTGCTCCATTGCGAATCCCCCTTAATCCTGCTTTCAGGTTGATGCTCCCGGGCTTATCAGCGGAGATCCGAATCATAATAACCTGGTCGACCGGAGAGGCGAAGACCTCCCGTTTAAAAGAGATTCCATTCTGCGTATATTCAGTGACTGCCAATCCGGTTTTAAGATCAAGCCACCTGGCGTAATTCTCAGTCTCGCCCTTATTTTTGTCAAAAAGATGGATGCTGCCAAAAGCTTGATATTTTTGCTGTTCAACAGGGTAACCCAGGAGGTGTTCGCTGAAAAGGAGATGAGCTTCAGCCCGCTCCCCGGCAAAGATATATTTCTGGATCTCCGGCAATACTTCAGCTCCTCCTTTCTTTGTGGTTGAATAGGGCCCACCACTCCAGTAGGTCTCTTCATTTAATTGAATCTTCTCCTCTTCTATCCCGCCAAAGATCATGGCGCCTAATCTTCCATTCCCTACGGGAAGGGCTTCTTCCCACTTTTCGGCAGGCTCATCAAACCAGATGAGCGCTGAGGGATCAATTGCGCCTGAAAGAGGGTCAGGCCGATTGAGCTTGTCCTGGGCATTCAGTAGATTTGAAAATAAGAGAATTGCAATGAATTTCATGAATTTCATAGAATGTGGTTTTTCGGGCTTTGAAAAGACTAAATTAGTAATTATTTTACACATGAAATTAATTACAGCCATACAATCTTAGAATTATTTAGCAATGCCTGATCTGCATTATATGGAACCTGGTAACTACTCCTTTTGCTCGCAAATAAACGGAAGCCTGCTTTGAGTTTGTTGTATGATTAGAATAGAATAATAATTTTGTGAAAATATAATTACATTGCTTTCAATGAATCCAACCAGGACATCAGCAATCGTATTTATCATCCTATTGGGGATGGGACTCTTCTCTTTCCGAAATCCAGAGGCTAAATCACTTACTGAAGGATCCGGCACATTGGATTTTACGAAAATCCTGCTCGTTCAACGTCACGCCATCAAATCAAGCCATGTTTACACATATCATGAAGAGGATAATAACGCAGGAGGAGGCTTATACATTTTTGATATTGAATCTGAATCCCTGAAGAAAATAGTGGAAAGTGAGAATGGCTTGATCCTGGATGCCAATCTGCATTATGATGGCAGAACAATTTTATTCAGCTGGAAAAAAGAGATGTCTGGCTTTTTTCAGCTTTATACCATTGACGTGGATGGCATGAATCTGAGGCAGCTTACAAACCACCCTTCGAATAATTTTAACGCCTGCTGGCTTCCCAATGATGAGATAGCCTTCTTATCAGATAGGAAACCCGCATTTGCATATTGCTGGCGTACCACTACACCCATTCTTTTTAAGTGTAATGCTGATGGGAGCAAGCAGACCAGGCTAAGTGCCAATTACCTGAATGATTTCACCCCTTCGGTTATGGAAGACGGGCGCATTCTTTATAGTCGCTGGGAGTATGTTGACAGACCGGCTATTCCTATTCAAAGTTTATGGGCTATTAATCCTGATGGCACGAAGCTGGCAGGGGTATTTGGCAACAGGGCGCTTTCACCCGCAACCTTCATGGATGCCCGGTCAATACCCGATTCGGATGGTGAAATATTATGTGTTCTTACCGCACACAACGGGCATTGTCATGGAGCCATTGGCATCATAAACCCCAGGATAGGAGGTAATTCACAGGCAGCGATAAATAATATAACTCCGGAGATAAATATTGGTTTAGTAGATGAAGGGGACGGAAATAGAATAAGAGGGCCCTATGTTAATCCATTTCCCCTGGATAATACATGCTATTTAGTCTCACGGGACGGGACGATTGAGTTACGCACTTATGACAACACAATGATTACGGAGATGGTAGCCGGCCTGGGGAGTGATAGCCTGGGATTCTATTCTCCCCAACCTGTTCGTAAAAGGAAGAAGGAGAGGTTAATGAGTTCAACACTTCCTCCCGGCCAGGACAATAGCCTTGAGCAGGAAGGAGAGTGGGCCGAGATCCAGATGATGGATGTTTATAATGGTCTGCCCGAAACAATAAAGAGGGGATCAATAAAAAAACTGGCCATTGTGCAGGAGATGGAGAAACCCCTTGGAATAAGTCCTGATTTAAGAGCTTTTGGCTTTCAATTCCCTGTGGTTAGTGCGGGTGCCACTTATGCCCCGAAAAAAGTATGGGGTTTTGCCAGGGTGGAGGAAGATGGCTCTGCCCGGTTTAAAGTTCCTGCCCGTCAGCCCATCTATTTCTTACCTCTCGATGAGAAAGGAATGGCCGTACAACGAATGCGGACATTTACCCATTTAATGCCGGGAGAAACCCAGGGATGCATTGGATGCCATGCAGATCGTAACTATGTTGTGAAGGTCAATAGTAACAGACCCATGGCTATGGCTCATGAAGCTGAACAGCTCGAGGAGCCCGAATGGGGTGTCTCAGGTTTTAACTATACCAGGCAGGTACAGCCTGTTTTGGACAAATACTGTATAAGCTGTCACGGCAGGAATGATCCGGCCGCCGGTCTTGAACTGACAGGGGACAAGACAGATTTTTTTAATATCTCATATGAGAACCTGGTACGCAGAGGCACACCTGCGGAAAATTTCATGATGGGAGGGACATCAGCTGCTTTTAACAATAAATATACAAGCTGGATACCTACTTATAACGGACAGGAAGCAAATATTTTGCGAATAGAACCGGGAGAGTGGGGCGCCAGAGCATCTCTTTTGACAACGATTATTGACAGTGGGTGCGCTGATGAAAATGGTAAGTCACGGGTTGATCTTTCAGACAATGAGAAGTTAAACCTCTACATGTGGATGGATCTTAACGTGCCTTACTATGGAGGAAGTAACTCTAATTACCAGGCAAACAGGGGATGCAGGCAGCAGATTCCTCCTGGTTTTACAGAGGCTTTTGAGGACATATCAGCACGAAGGTGTGCTGCCTGTCATTCACAGGAGGATAATCAATCGGTATTTTCTTATCCCAATCAATTTGCACTGAGGATTGATCATCCGGAGCTCAATCCAATTCTTATGGCTCCGCTGGACCCGCTTGCAGGTGGTTCAGGAAAATGTAAAGAGATTGTGTTTAAAAGTGCTGAGGACGATGATTACCTTAAACTACTACATACTTTTGATCAACTGGCCAAGGACCTGGAGTTACGACCACGCCTTGATATGTTTTCGGGCAAAACAGAGATGGGTTGTCAAATTCCTGACAACAGAACATACCTGATAGGTGATTACAGTAACGGAAAGGTTTCTATTTATTCAGACATTTTTGGGAATGTATGGAGCTATCCTATGCCAGGTGTTTATGATTGCTGGATGCGACCCAACGGAAATGTAATTGCGGCAGGTTATAATAAGGTTGTTGAGATAGATCCCGACATCTCTTTGGGTCATGGAGGAAAGCTGCTGTGGTCCTATGAGCAAGGCAGTGCCGGGAGTGATTATAAAGGAAAAAGTGAAGTTCATTCCTGCCAGTTACTGCCTGATGGGAATGTATTGATAGCTGAAGCAGGCCTCCCCCGGCTACTTGAAATCGATCCCCGGGGAGAGCTTGTGAAAACAGTACATCTACCCTCAACTGATCAGGGAGTGCATGAGCAAATTCGTATGGTAAGAAGCGATAGAGAAGGCAACTACTGGGTTTCTTACCTGGGTGATGGCATTATCTACAGGGTGAATGCTCAAGGGGAGGTAATAAGGAAAATTGACCTGGAGAAGGGAGAAACAAGTCCTCATCTGGTGTATGAGGCTCTTCCCCTGCCCAATGGAAATATCCTTGTGAGCGGGGCCGGGACAGGCAAAGTTATAGAACTGAATTCCCTGGGGGAAATTGTTTGGGAGATCGGGCAAGATGAATTGCCTGGTATAAGATTGGAATGGATTGCAGGCATCCAGAGGCTTCCCAACAATAATACCATTATCAGTAACTGGGGGAATGGTCAGTCAGAAGTAAAGGCACTGGAAGTTACACCGGATAAAAAAATAGTCTGGCAACTCACCAATAAGTCTTATAAGGGCATAAGCCGAATACAGGTACTTCCATCCGGTGCATACAGATGAGGCTGTTTCTTCACATAGTAATTGTTGTTGCTGGACTTAGCTCTTTTATGCCTGCGGGAAAGCGAATTGACGATGGAAATTACCTTTCACCCACCCACATCTTTTGCGATGTGCAGTCGGGCCGGGCATATATATCTCTCTCAACATCCTCGAAAATAGCTGTTGTAAACACTACAAATATGCTTTCTGAGAGATATATAACATTACCCTTTAATCCTGGCGGGATCGCTCTGAGCAGCGATAAAAAAACACTGATAGTTGCCGATAATATGCCCGAAGGCAGGGTGCATTTTATCTCTTTGCCGGAAGGAGAGCTTATGAGAAGCGTTAAGGTGGGCCACTCTCCTGATGCCCTGGCAATAACTCCAGACGGTAAACAGGTTTTTGTGGCCAACCGTTTTTCAAATACGGTATCACTAATCGATGTTGCCAAAAAGAGAGTGGTTAAGAATATTATTGTTGAGCGCGAACCTAAAACAATTGCCATCTCAGTGGATGGAAAATATATTGCAGTGGCAAATTACATACCCTATGCAGCAGCTACTGACCCGTTTATTTCAGCAAAAATCACCCTTATTGACAGGCACTCATTGGAAGTCATCAAACATGTTTCTTTAGCGAATGGGAGCCACTCCATTGAAGGCCTTGCTTTCTCAAAAGATGGTAAATATCTCTATGCATCCCATATCTTATCCTCTAATCAATTGCCCACAACGCAATTAGAGCATGGATGGATGAACGCCAATGCATTATCAATATTAGATGTGGAAGCAAAAGAATACCATACCACAGTTTTGCTTGACAATTTTGATCTTGGGGCTGCCAATCCATCAGGAATGGATCTGTCGGAAGATGGGAAACGACTATTTATAGCACTTTCAGGAGTACACGAACTATGTATTATTGATCTTGTAAAGATGCATCATAAAATAGATGCAGCCAGTAGCCTCAAGGCCGTAAGCAGTGATTTAAGGTTTCTCTACGGGATAAAAGAGAGAGTTCCAACAAAGGGGAAATCGCCACGTTTTGTGGCTGTTTATAAGGAGAAGGTGTTTGTCAGCACCTATTTTTCTTCCGGGTTGGAAGTATTTACGTACAAGCACAATGCCTATGGCAGTATGGAAATTTCCCTGGGAGATGAACCTGAGATGAGCAGTCGGAGAAGAGGAGAATTGTTATTTTGCGATGCCAGTTTATGTTTTCAAAACTGGCAAAGTTGTACCAGTTGTCACCCTGGTTCGCGGGCTGATGGTCTTAACTGGGATCTTTTAAATGATGGAACAGGTAATCCTAAGAACGGCAAAAGCATGCTCTATACACATTACACCCCACCGGTAATGATAACGGGTATCCGGGACAGTGCTGCAATAGCTGTTCGTGCAGGAATAAAGTACATACAATTTACTCAACGGCCCGAAGCGGATGCCCTGGATATTGATACCTACCTGAAATCCCTCGTGCCGGTACCAAGTCCGTACATGGTAAAGGGGAGGCTGACACAAAATGCCCGGAAGGGTAAAGAGATATTTGCAAA
>JAAEOI010000055.1 GCA_024244665.1 Bacteroidota bacterium
GCCTTCCTGCCACCAATATGGGATGTGTGGATATATGGACCCATTGTACCCTTTCCCATATTCCCTATACCGATGAAGCAGACTACATCCATGAAAAATTCGGCATGAAATCCAAACCGGAAATGATTTTCGGAATAGCTGCCAATTTTGTTATTTCTAATTCTGACTGGGATACAGCCGTTAAAAACTTTAAAGACTGCTTTGTGGTCCAGATGGATTTGTGGGTCAATGAAACAGACCAGGCCATTGGCGATATTATTCTGCCGGATGTATCTTATCTGGAAAAAGACTGCTGGTCTTCAGAAATCGATGCCTTCTTCTTTTCAGGGTCTCCCTCCCATGAAGATTGGTATGTGCACATGCAGCAGCCTGTTGCCGAACCCATTGGAGAGTCTCGATTCTTCATGGATGTATATATCGATGTGGCCAATCGATGTGGCGTTCTGGACAAGTTTAATGCCAAGCTCAACGATTACTACGGGGTTGAAGACGAAGAGCTGAAAATTAAGCCCGGGGAAGTCTTAAACTGGAAACAGATCGGGGAAAGATTTCTGAAATGGGTCTATGGTAAAGATGCTGACAAAGTTCAGGAACAGGGATATGCCACCTGGAATAAATCCATTGAGGATGTTTACTGGCGATGGGATATTGATACCAGGTGTCCGGTTTACATGGAATACCTGCTCCATGACAGAAAACGGATGGAAGAAATATTCGAAGAGACCAATTTCGATTTGGAATTTGATATGGACCAGTATGCAGCGCTTCCGTCCTGGTTCTGGCCGGAATCCCATAAGGATCTGGATTCTGAATTTGATCTTCTGGCATTCTCTTACAGGGATATCCTTCACACCAACAATACCACCTTTCAGAACCCCTATGTGGATGAAGTTTCCAAAATGTGTCCCTATACATTTACCATTACCCTGAACTCATCCCTTGCACGGGA
>JAAEOI010000056.1 GCA_024244665.1 Bacteroidota bacterium
ATGTACTGTTTCCTGGTGGTCCCAGGGGTAGTTCACCACCTCTTCCCCACTGTGAATATTGGCCGACATCGTAAACCTGTGTTCCTGCAGTAAAGCCATCATTGCCCGGGTCTCCTGCGCCCTCCCGCTTGTGTCGTTCACGGCCTCACCAGCTACCGGGTCGGGAAATTCACGGTTCATATCGACTCCTTCGGCGGTCTCCCGTATTGAGCCTGCCACTGAAAGATCGTTATCCGGGTAGTAGGTGCCGTCGGGATTGGCCAGGGGATTGATCCAGATCTCCAGGCCATCCACCAGCCTGTCTACCTCAGGATCTACCCCGTATCCACTCAGCAGATAATCAATCAATCGAAGCATCAGGGGATAACCCACCAGCTCGTTGCCATGCATGCTGCTGCTATACATGAAGGAAGCCTCAGCTTCATCCTGCTCCACATTGTCACTGATTTTTAAGGCGAGGAGCAGGCGTCCCTGGCTACTGGTCCCGAAAGTATCCAAACGGCATATCTCCGGGTAGTTTTCTGCAAAATGATGCATCATCTCCACATACTGGGGGTAGGTGGGGTATTTCTTAAAAGTGAGTGCTTCAGCCAGGTCGACTGCCATATCCCCCTCGTCCAGCTGAACTTCCCGCCACTGCCCCTTGAGGGATGTGGCCAGGAAGAGGGGTGTAGCCAGGAAAAGGAGAAGAACCGGGATATGGGCCTTCAGCCGCATGCTTAAACGTTGAAGCGTATATGCAGGATATCAGCGTCGCCTACCACGTAGTTTTTTCCCTCCACCGAAAGTTTCCCTTTGTCCTTGCAGGCCTGCTCCGATCCCAGTGTAATAAAGTCCTCATATTTCATCACCTCGGCACGGATGAATCCCCGCTGCAGGTCACTGTGGATTACCCCCGCTGCTTCCGGTGCCCTGGCACCTTTATGAACGGTCCATGCCCTGATCTCCTTTGGCCCCACAGTGAAAAATGAGAGAAGGTTCAGCATGGAGTAGGCCGAACGCACCAGTTTACTTACACCCGGCTCCTCTAGTCCGGCGTCTGTTAGAAACTCTTTTCGGTCCTCCTCATCTTCCAGTTCGGCTATCTCTGACTCCAGCCTGGCGGCCAGGATCAGTATCTCAGCTTCTTCCCCGGAGAGGTACTCCCGCACCTTTTCAACGTATGCGTTCCCGCCGATGGCGGCTTCATCCTCCACATTGCACACATACATCACCGGCTTTTCGGTGAGCAGGAAGAGGTCTTCGGTGTGTTTCTTATCGGCCTCGCTGATCTCCAGGGTCCGGGCATTCTTGAAATCCTCAAAATGGGCCATGAATAGCGCCATCACCTCCAGTCCCCGTTTAGCATCCTTATCGCCCGTCTTTGCCAGCTTGTTAAGTTTCTCTATTTTCTTCTCCACTGCCTCCAGGTCCTTCACCTGGAGCTCCAGGTTCAGGGTTTCAATATCGCGCACTGGATCCACCGACCCGTCGATGTGGGGAAGCTGCTCATCATCGAAGCAGCGCAGCACATGGATCAGGGCATCTGTATTGCGGATGTCGGAGAGGAACTTGTTCCCCACACCTTCACCCTGGCTGGCCCCTTTTGCCAGTCCAGGTATATCCACGATCTCGACCGTGGCAGGGATCACTTTTTCGGTGGGCTGGAAATTCTCCAGGTTATAGAGCCTTGGATCGGGCACGTTGACCACCCCAAGGTTCGACTTATTGGAGGTAAAGGCAAAGCTGCTTGTTTCCACCTTGGTATTCGACATACAATTATAAAGGGTGGACTTTCCAACGTTTGCCACCCCAACGATTCCGCATTTTAGTGCCATTATGTATAAACTTTGGCGCAAAAATACGAAAAAAGAAACATCTCGAGATTCCCCTATCTGAATATAAATCGGTATTTTTGTGCTTCTTTTTTTAAAGTATCATACATATACCAGAAACAAAACACACAATGGATAACAAGATTCACCTCAAATCAGCAGATAATATTCGTATACTGGCAGCAGCCATGGTAGAAAAGGCAAATTCAGGGCACCCGGGCGGTGCCATGGGCGGAGCCGATTTCGTAGAGATGCTATATGCAGAGTTCCTCAATTTCGATCCGGACGACCTGGCCTGGCCCAACAGGGACCGTTTTTTCCTGGATCCCGGCCACATGTCACCCATGCTCTACGGGATCCTGGCCCTCACCGGCAGCTTTACCCTCGAAGAGGTGAGTAATTTCCGCCAGTGGGGCAGCCCCACACCCGGTCACCCCGAAGCCGATCCGACAAGAGGAGTGGAGAATACCTCCGGCCCGCTGGGACAGGGCCACACCATGGCCGTTGGAGCAGCCATTACGGAACGTTTCCTGGTGGAACGCTTCGGTGAGTGGATGGCACATAAAACCTATGCATTCATCTCCGACGGGGGTGTCCAGGAGGAGATTTCACAGGGTGCCGGCCGGATTGCCGGTTACCTGGGACTCAGCAAACTGGTGATGTTCTATGACTCTAACGATATTCAGCTCTCCACCCGTACCGAAGCCGTTACAGCCGAAGATACAGCCATGAAGTATAAGGCCTGGAACTGGAATGTGATTAGCATTGATGGAAACGAAGCCTCCGAGCTGTTCGACGCGCTTAAGTCGGCCGATGAGGAGCAGGAGCGCCCCACCATCATTATCGGGAAGACCATAATGGGTAAGGGTGCTGTGGATGAGAAGGGCAAAAGTTTCGAGGGACAGACCTCCACTCACGGGATGCCCCTGTCGGGTGCAGGTGCCTCCTTCGCTAAATCCATCGCCAACCTGGGTGGTGACCCGGAGAATCCCTTTGTCATCTTCCCTGAAGTTGAGAAGGCCTGGGAAATGATACTGGACCGCAAGCGCCGTGCAGCGGCCGAGAAGAAAGCCGCCCAATCGGAGTGGGAGAAGGCTAACCCGGAGCTTGCCGAGAAGTTAAAAGGCTTTCTGGATGGCAAGCTGCCCGAGATCGATTTTGCAGCCATAGAGCAGAAGGCGGGCGCAGCTACAAGGGGTGCAGCTGGGGCTGTACTGGCAGCAATGGCCGGAACCGTGGAGAACCTGATTGTGGCTTCGGCCGACCTCTCCAACAGCGACAAGACCGATAGTTACCTGGCGAAAACCAAAGCTTTCACACGTGGCGATTTCAGCGGATCCTTCCTGCAGGCAGGGGTGGCCGAGCTGACTATGGCTTCTATTGCCAATGGAATGGCCCTTCACGGAGGTGTGATCCCGGTGATGGGGACCTTCTTTGTTTTCAGTGACTATATGAAACCGGCAGTCCGCATGGCAGCCCTTATGGAACTCCCGGTGAAATATGTCTGGACCCATGACGCATTCAGGGTGGGTGAAGACGGACCAACACACCAGCCGGTGGAGCAGGAGGCACAGATCAGGCTGCTGGAGCACCTGAGGAACCACAATGGACAGCGCTCCGTAATGGTACTCCGTCCGGCCGATGCAAACGAAACCACCGTAGCCTGGAAGATGGCCATGGAGAACAGTCATACCCCCACTGCGCTGATACTCTCAAGGCAAGGAGTCCCGGATCTGCCCGCTCGAGCCGGGTCGGACCGTTACAGCGATGCCCTCCAGGCAGAGAGAGGTGCTTACGTGGTACAGGAGTGCAATGGCAGACCCGATGTGGTTATGGTTGCATCCGGATCGGAAGTGGCTACCCAGATTACAGGAGCAGCCCTCCTGGAGGATCAGAAAAAACTACAGGTTAGGGTGGTGTCGGTAATCTCCGAAGGAGTATTCCGTAACCAGGATGCCGATTACCAGGAGAGTGTGATTCCTGCAGGCGTTCCCGTATTCGGCCTTACTGCCGGTTTGCCCGTGACCTTGCAGGGACTGGTGGGAGCCACCGGAAAGGTATTCGGACTGGAGAGTTTCGGATACTCTGCTCCATACACGGTGCTGGATGAGAAGCTGGGCTTTACTGGTGAGAATGTATACAAGCAAGTTACCGGCATGCTCGGAATCTGATATATAAACACGAATAGATGAGCGTGATTCCCAGGATCAGGATATTCAGGATCAGGATATTATTAGGTGCGGTGGTTCTGCTTACCACTACAAGCATTGCTACCGGTCAGAAAATTCCTCCTCAAAAGCCAAAACTGATTGTGGGGATCACCATCTCCGGAATGCAGTATGATTACCTGTCAGTTTACTGGGATAAGTTTGGTGTCGGCGGATTTAAAAAGATGGCCACCACCGGGGCATATTGTAAGAATGCCAGGTACAGGTACCTGATCACTGATCCCAGTGCAGGCTATGCCTCCATCGCCTCCGGAGCCAGGCCGTCGGCCCACGGGATTGTGGCCGACTACTGGTACAACCGTGTCTCTAATGAGATCATCTACGCCATCTCCGATCCTTCCCGGACCACCATTGAAGGCAGCTTCGGTGCAGGCCCCTATTCGCCTGTCTCCCTGCACAGCCGAACCCTGGCAGACGAGCTGATGGTGAAGAGCCGCTTCAGATCGCGTTCGATCGGGATATCCATGGATCCCAAGGCAGCAGTGCTCATGTCGGGACACACGGCCACAGGAGCCTATTGGCTCGATCCTGAACATGCCACCTGGACCACCAGCAGCTATTATTGCGATTCGCTGCCCGGCTGGGTGCGTGATTTCAACCAGAAGAACTACAGGGATATCTACCTGGAGAGAAGCTGGGAAACCCTTCTGCCCATTTCGGAGTACACCGAGTCGATGCTGGACAACAATGAATATGAGACCGGGTTCGACGGACAGATCACCTTTCCCTACGACCTGGACAATCTGAGTCAGAAGGGGAAGGACGGCCGTGACTACTCCCTGCTGATGACCACCCCCTGGGGCAACACCTTCACCAAGGATTTGGCCATCGCTGCCATTGTGAGCGAGGGCCTGGGAAAGAGGGATGTGACCGACATGATCCATGTTGGTTTTAATGCCACCCACTATCTTGCCGATCGTTTTACTACCTGGTCGGTGGAGATGGAAGATACCTATCTCCGGATGGACCAGGACCTGACCCACCTGCTTGAGTTCCTGGAAAATGAAATAGGACTTGAGAACGTACTGATCTACCTGACCGCCGAAAATGCCCTGGCGGTGGATCCCCGTTACCTTGCCGATTACCGCATTCCGGCAGGCTATTTTAACTACCGCACCAGTATCTCACTGCTCCGTTCCTACCTCAATGCTGTGTACGGACAGGGCGACTGGGTTACCTTCTACCATGCCCACCAGATTTACCTTAACCACCAGCTTATTGAAGACTCCGGTCTGACCCTGGAGGAGGTGCAGAACCGGGTGGCCAGGTTTATGGTGCAGATGGGCGGTGTTTCCAATGCAATCCAGTCACACGTGCTTCAACAGAACTACTTCACCGACGGGGTGCTGAATCGCGTTCAGAACAGTTACTACCAGAAACGCTCCGGCGATGTAGTTATCTACCTGACCCCGGGTTGGGTGGAGCACAGCAACCTGGTGGATAACAGCTTTGCCGAGTTCAAATATGCACCCCATGTACCCCTGATTTTCTACGGATGGAAGGTGAAACGCACGACGATTCCCTACAGGGTATCACCCACCGATATTGCTACTACCATAGCCTCCTTCATGGAAATCTCCATGCCCGACAATGCCACTGGAGTGGTTATACAGGATATAATTAAATAGCCAGCAGCAAGCAACTGAGCACTGTCTACTGATTACTGAGCACTGAGCACTGAGTACTGTCTACTGAGTACTGAGTACTGTCTACTGAGTACTGAGCACTGAGTTCTGAGTGCTGTTTAATTTGTCGCGAAGGTCGGAGAAGGTTTTTACCATGGAGGGATCATTCTCAATGGCAGTTCCAATAACCACCATATCGGCCCCGGCATTAAACACCTCTTCAGCCTGGTCAGCAGAGGTGATGCCCCCGCCAACGATGAGTGGCAGGGAGATGTTTTTGCGGATGGCCGAGATCACATCGGTTCCCACGCAGTGTTTTGCCCCGCTTCCCGCTTCCAGGTAAATGGCTTTCATGCCGAGCATCTCGCCAGCCATGGCGGTGGCAATGGCAATATCACACTTGCCTGCAGGAATGGGCCTGGTGTTGCTCACATACTCCACCGTGGTTGAGTGACCATTTTCGATAAGCAGGTAGCCGGTGGGGATCACCTCGATGCCAGAACGATTCAGATGGGGTGCTGCCAGTACATGGTTCCCTATGAGAAACTCGGGATTGCGGCCCGAAATCAGCGACAGGAATAAGATTCCGTCGGCCGTGTCGGAGAGCTGCATCACGTTACCCGGGAAGAGGAAGACCGGGAGCTTGGTGCCTAGCTTCAGGGAAGTTATGGAGAGATCAATGGGATTGAACAGGATGCTGCCACCCACCAGCACCAAATCGGGCGGATACTGGTTGATGTGGCCCATCAGGGTATCCAGCGATTCATCATCCTGCTTGTCCGGGTCAACCAGGAGTGCGAAGCGTTTCTTGCTTCGGTCAACTAATTTTTCGTAGAAACTGTTCATTCTTTCACGCACCAGACCAGCGCATAGTTGTCGTGTTGAAGGTACTCCAGTTCAATATTCTCATCACCATTTCCGTTCATCACATGCCCCTTCATGAAGCCATGCTCTTCTGGGTCAAACGGCGAAATAGTGAGCCCATCCCTGAAATTGATATCCTGCTTATCTAGGATCTTATAGAGGGCCTCTTTGGCACACCAGTGCAGGTAGAGGTGGTACTTTTTCATCTCAGGATTGTCCGTGATACACTCCTTCTCATTGATGAATTTGTTGGCCACCTTGTTGATCTTGCCCGACATAAATTCCAGGTCAATACCCACGGGTTTGTCCTTCGAGATCATGACAGCTGTCAGGTTGTTTGAGTGAGAGATGCTGATTTTATGGGTGTTGCCTCGCACAAATGGTTTATTCTCAGCATTATAAAGGATCCGGGTATCTTTACCCAGCATGTTCTTCACCAGTGCCCGGACGCTCAACCATTCAACTTTCCTGCTAATGTTCTTGAAGCTGTCAAGTTTAGTTTTCTCCACGGTGGCCAGTTCAACCATTCCATACAGGGAATCGAAGTCCTCCGTTATCTCCCATACGCCCAGATGGCAATTTGGTAATATTTCTGTCTTCAAGAATACCGCCACAATATCTTTATTCAGGTGACATAAATAAGTTGACTAAGATAAACAAATATGAGTTAATACTTCCATTCTGTGGTCTCAATGAGATGCATTATGTCGTCGCGCATGAAATCAATCACTGGTTTCAACGAGTCCCGGTTGGGCGGACAATTGAAATAGAGCGATCCCCTCAGGAAGTGAGTTGTACTATCGGTGATGAAAAACTGCACCGCAGATGCCACATCCCCACTCAGGTCGTAAACCATTCCAAAGCGCTTATCCTCACGGTGAATGAAGGGAGTCTCTTCGATCCCGTCGGCCTTCACCGTATGCTTATAGGCCAGGGTCCGGCAGTCGGTAATGTACTCACCCAGATTCCCGCTGACCGGTTTATAGCTAAGGTGGATGGTTCCGTTTACCTGTGGAACCACCAGGTTAATCCATCCGCTCTCCCCTCTTCGTCTGTCCACCGAAATGTTTGCATAAACCGGGATTTCGAAGCTGCTGAAGGGCTGGTTGTCGTACAGCCGGTACTCCTTTTCAGGTGTTTCGATCCTCACATACCCGGCAGGTTTCGGCGTGAACGACCGGTCGCATGAGACGGTGGCCGCACCCAGGACCAGGAGGGTGAAAAAAGGGATCGCTATGGTTGAGAGTTGTTTCAACATATCTATGCCTTTTCCTTCTGGTATACCTTGACCTCCCTGATCCGGCGCTTATCCATGCCCAGCACGGTAAACTCTATGTTTTTGCAGAGAAGCATGTCATTGACCTTGGGGAAGCCCCCCTGGAGTTCCAGGAGGAGCCCGGCAATGGTCTCAGCGTCCCCCTTTACATCGTCGAACAGCTCGTCATCCAGGTCGGTTACCTTATAAAAGTCATTCAGCAGGGTTTTACCGTCAAAAACGGTGGTGCGGTCATCGATCCGCCTGTAGAACTCTTCAGTCTCATCCGATTCGTCGGTGATCTCACCCACGACTTCCTCCAGGATATCCTCCATGGTTACGATTCCCTCGGTTCCCCCGTACTCATCCACAACTATGGCCAGGTGTATCTTCTTCTCCTGGAACTCCTTGAGCAAGTCGTTGATCTTCTTGGTTTCGGGGACATAAAAAGGTTCCCGGATCAGCTTCTGCCACTTAAAGTCATTCCCCTCATTGATGTGCGGCAGCAGGTCCTTTACATACAGAATCCCCTTCAGGTGGTCGGAGGTCTCCTCGTATACCGGGATCCGGGAAAATCCCGAATCTATGATCACCCTGGTGAGGGTGTCCAGGTCGGTTTCGATATCCACGGCAATCACATCGGTACGCGGTTTCATGATCTCGGAGGCCTCCAGGTTACTAAAGCGAACGATCCCCTCCAGCATCTCCTTTTCATCCTTCACCACCCCGGTGGTGAGATCAAGTGCCTCGGAAATATCATCCATAGAAATATTCTGCCCCTTCTTTGCGATCCTTCGTTTAACCACCCCGGTGGACTGCACTAGGATGTAGATCAGCGGATTGAAGACCCGGTCGAGCACCACCAGGGGGCCCGCCATCATCAGCGCAAAGCGGTTGGCAAAGCGGTTGGCATAGATCTTCGGGATGATCTCCCCGAACAGCAGTAGCATGAGGGTGATTATCACCACCTGGATCACAAAGCCCAGCACCTGGTTGGTCTGGAAGTTGAAGATGCTCCCGGTGATAAAGGCGGAGATGGTAACGATCCCCACATTAATAAAATTATTGGTAATGAGTATGTTGGCCAGCAAACGCTCCGGTTTGTCCAGGAGCTGCATCACATGGTTCGCATTGCGGTTTGTCATCTCCTTGAGCGAGAAGATGTTCTGCGGAGTAAGGCTGAAGAATGCCACCTCGGATCCGGAAATCAGCGCAGAAATGAAGAGTAGGATCACCACTACGACCATCCCAATGATGGCTCCTGATGTGACCGGCATAATTACTGCCTGAAGAAGGGTGACTAAAAAAGATGGTTCCAAATTCGGAGATATAGGTTAACGGTCCGATCAGAACGGAAGGTCGTCGGGACCCTCTTCATTCTTACCGAAAGGATCCTCCTGGCCCGAGCCGGGTGCTGCGTTACCACCCTGCTGTGTGTTCTGCTGTGTGTTCTGCGGCGTGTTCTGCTGTGGGTCCTGCTTTGTGTTCTGCTCTGGTGCAGCCTGGTTGCCCTGGTTCCCGCCCTGGTTGCCCTGGTTTCCCTGGTTGCCCTGGTTCCCGCCCTGGTTTCCGCCCTGGTTGCCCTGGTTGCCCTGGTTGCCCTGGTTTCCCCCTTGGCCCCCTTGGCCGCCTGCATCATCGGGCTTCCTGCTCAATAACTGCATCTGGTCGCCAACAATTTCGGTAATGTACTTCTTGTTTCCGTCCTGGTCATCATACGAGCGGGTTTTGATCCGTCCTTCAATATAGATCTGCGTCCCTTTCTTCACATACTTCTCAGCCACCTGTGCCAGTCCCCGCCAGAGGACCACATTGTGCCATTCGGTGGTGGAAACACGTTCACCCACTTTGTTCTTATAGGTTTCGCTGGTGGCCATTGAAAATTTTGTGAATGCGGTTCCCTCATCCAGATAGCGCGTTTCGGGGTCTTTCCCCACATTTCCCACCAGTATTACTTTGTTTACAGACATCGGTTACTTGCTTGTTAGATTCAATTCAAAGATACTAAATTTTGGCTGATTCCATGTATCTTTCAATGAGCCGGGGCACCGGGTATTGCTCCAGTTCACCAGGCGGGATCCGGATAAAATGATCCGGTAGCGGGGAGGGGAGAGTGGAGAGATTGATGTGTATAAACCTGGCGTGAATGGTGCGGTGCGAGAGCTGGTGGCGCATGGGGGTAGAGATTACGGCCTTACCGGCCTGAAGTCCCTCTGTGCTGGCGGGCTGTGGCTCCCCTACGCTTCCGGAGAGCTGCTCCATCACCCGCCCGAAGAGCTCCCCGCACATCTCCTCCCGGGAGTGTTCCGAGGAGGTCTCCACCATCGGAAAGTGATAAAGGGAGCGCCAGATCCCCGGCTCATCCCGTTTGGTGAGGATGGTTTCGCCTTCACCCTTCATTATATAGAAATACATCCACCGCTCAAGTGGTTTTCGCTTTGGTATCTTTATCGGAAGTTTTTCCACGCGGCCCGACAGCCCTGCAGAGCACTGTAGGGCCAGGGGACATGCCCCACAAGCGGGTGAAACCGGCACGCAAAGCAGCGCCCCGAACTCCATCATGGCCTGGTTATGGGTTCCGGGGGTGAATCTTTGCCCTGCCTCATTTTCTGTGCTTCCGGCCAATTCTGTGCTTCCGGCCAATAATTCCGAGGCAAGGGAGTCAATGATCCGCTTTCCGGCCGTGCCGTTAACAGGTTCCTCTATCCCGAACAGCCTGGCCAGCACACGGGAAACATTCCCGTCCACCACCGCCTTTGCCTCCCCAAAACAGATGGATGCAATGGCCGAGGCAGTGTAGGTTCCCACTCCCTTCATCTCCAGCAGCCCTTCGTAGGATCCGGGCATCTTCCCTCCATTTTTTTTCACCAGCTCCTTTGCTGCCCGGTGCATATTACGCGCCCTGCTGTAGTAGCCAAGCCCCTGCCACAATTTCAGCACCCGGTCCTCTGCGGCTGCGGCCAGTGAAGCCACATCAGGGATGGTTTCAGCAAAGCGATTATAGTAGTCCAGACCCTGGGAGACACGGGTCTGTTGAAGGATTACTTCTGAAATCCAAACCAGATAGGGATCATTGGTCCGGCGCCAGGGAAGATCCCGCCTGTTTTTTTCATACCACTCACATATAGTTTCACCAAAATTCATTATCTTCGCCGGCTGTAAATTTATAATCCACTAATATTTAGAGCACTAAAATAAAATATAATACAATTCGATTTCATATTCACGTAAAAGTATTTATATTTGCAAATCCAACGTACGGAACTAATGTAAATCATTGATAATTAAAGGTTTTTTAAAAATGACTAAAGCAGATATTGTAAACGAAATTTCCAAGAATACGGGAATTGAAAAGGTGACTGTTCAGAAAACAGTTGAAGCATTCATGGAGACTGTAAAAGACTCACTCAGCAACGACAAAAATGTTTACCTGAGAGGTTTTGGAAGTTTCATCGTGAAGAAGAGGGCCAAGAAAACTGCCCGTAATATTTCTAAAAATACTACCATCATTATTCCCGAGCACTCAATTCCTGCTTTCAAGCCAGCAAAAACTTTTGTTAGCAAAGTGAAGACTAACGTGAAGTAAAAGTTTTATTATGCCGAGCGGAAAGAAACGTAAAAGACACAAGATGGCTACTCACAAGCGCAAGAAGCGCTTGAGGAAGAACAGACACAAGAAGAGGAAATAATTTCCTTTTTCCCCGATTAAAGAACTAAACCTAAAGCCCGGGAGGTCTTTAGGTTTAGTGCTATTTAGTATTAGCTTAATCTTCTTAAATGCAGAAATTGTGAGCAGTGAACTGGTAATCAACTCAACCAAGGAGAAGGTATCAATTGCACTACTTGAAGATGGTAAGCTCGTTGAATTAAACCAATCATCACTTTCGCAGCAGTTTTCAGTTGGAGAGATCTACCTGGCAAAAGTCAAAAAGATCATGCCGGGATTGAACGCTGCATTTATTGATGTGGGATATGAGAAGGATGCATTCCTTCACTACCTGGACCTGGGTCCACAGTTCAGTTCGCTGAACAAATACCTGGCAACAGCGATTTCAAAAAAAGGAAGGCCCTTGCCGATCAGCAAGTTCAAGCGCCTTTCCGATATCAATAAGCATGGAAAAATCAACGAGGTCCTCAAGCAGGGGCAATATATCCTCGTCCAAATAGCCAAGGAACCCATTTCCACAAAGGGTCCGAGACTAAGTTCGGAAATCTCCATACCGGGAAGGAACATCGTATTGATGCCCTTTGCCGATAAGATCTCCGTATCATCAAAAATATCATCCCAGGAGGAGAAAGAGCGACTGAAGAATTTGCTTCAGGCCATTCGTCCACAGAATTTCGGGATCATTGTCAGAACAGTTGCCGAAGGAAAAAGGGTAGCTGAGCTGGATTCCGAACTTCGTTCCCTGGTGAAAAAGTGGGAAAAAGCATTCGACCACCTGCCCGTGCGGAATGTACCAAACCTGGTGATCAGCGAACTGAGCCGTGAAGCGGCTGTTGTCCGTGACCACCTGAATGGTAACTTCGACGGGGTGCACATCAGTGACGAAAGCGTCTATAACGAGGTAAACGACTATATCCTACAGGTGGCTCCCGAACGGGAGAAGATCGTTAAATTATATACCGGGAAGGAGCCCATCTTTGACAAGATGGGTATCGTGAAACAGATCAAGGGTTCATTCGGGAAGACCGTTTCGTTCAAGCATGGCGCTTATCTGATCATTGAACACACCGAAGCGCTTCATGTCATTGACGTGAACAGCGGGAACCGTTCCAAATCGTCGAGCGACCAGGAGACCAACGCCCTTGAGGTGAACCTCTCCGCCGCTGACGAGGTCGCCAGGCAGCTGAGGCTGCGCGACATGGGCGGGATTATCGTAGTAGACTTTATCGATATGCACAGGGCCGAGCACAGGCAAAAGCTGTTCGACCGCTTGAAGGAAGCTATGTCGGTCGATAGGACCAAGCACAACATTTTGCCGTTGAGCAAGTTTGGCCTGATGCAGATCACCCGCCAGCGTGTCCGTCCCGAAATGCACATCGATACTGCTGAGAACTGCCCCACCTGTAAGGGTACGGGTGAGGTACAGCCGGCGATCCTTTACCCCGAACAGGTCAAGAACGAACTGATGGTGCTCATTAAGGAGCATCAGCTGACCTCACTTACTCTCCATCTCCATCCCTTTATTGCCACCTTCCTGAAGAAGGGTTTCAATTCAGAGGAACGGAAATGGAAAAAGGAACTGGGCTGCAAGGTGAAGATCCAATCGGTGGATGACCTTCATTTCATGGAGTATAAGGTCTTCGGGCCCGACGGACAGGAGCTACAACGAAAGAAGCAGTAAAACTGTAATTTTCCCTAAACCTTTACGACCAATCTGTTGTTTAGCATAACAGATTAGTAATTCTACGTCTATTTTTGCACAATCGTTGTGCATAGAGTATGGCGTGCCATCATATTATACAAATGAAACGGACACTTACAATGAAGCGGATATTTGTACTGGCCACACTGGCGCTTTTAATGCTTCCCGGAATCAGCGCCCAGAT
This sequence comes from Bacteroidota bacterium, assembly GCA_024244665.1. The sequence continues at coordinate 13,340 of JAAEOI010000056.1, forward strand.
CGAGAATCCTGTAGCGTGGAGTTTCAGCAACGAGAACAAGGGAACCATGGAGGCCGAGCTGATCTTCAAAGCCACCATCGATATGCCGTGGCACCTCTATTCGGCCTACCTGCCCGAAGGGGGCCCCATCGCCACCAAACCCTCTTATGAAGAATCGGATGCCTTCACCCTGGTGGACGGTATCGTAGAGGTTACAAAGCCCAAAGTTAAATTTGATGAGGGGTTCAAAATGGACGTGGGAACCATCTCGGGCCGTGCGGAACTTCGGCAGGTGGTACGCTTTACCGAACCCGGTACCCACACCATCAAAGGTGAGATCGAATACCAGGTGTGCGACGATGCCACCTGTCTGCCACCAGTATACGAGTCATTCACCTTCGTTGTAACCGTGGGAGGAGAAGCCGCAGCCACAGAAACCCTGGCAGCCACAGAAACGCAGGAAGCCACAGAAACCCAGGAAGCCACAGAAACCCTGGCAGCCACAGAAAACCAGGAAGCCCCAGAAGATGTCGCAGTCACCGTCGAAGAAACTGCTTCCGAAGCACTACCCACGGCTGAAGAATCCGGGTCAGCTAAAGAATCTACTGTTGCCGGAGTACCTTCCATGGAAGACGAAAAGTCGCTGTGGGGCTTTTTCTGGCTGGCCTTTGGGCTCGGGCTACTGGCCCTGCTTACGCCCTGCGTGTTCCCCATGATCCCCATGACTGTCAGCTTCTTTATACAGGGAAGCGACAACAAGGCACGGGGAATTTTCCGGGGACTGGTATTCGGAATTTCCATCATGGCTATCTATACCTTGCTGGGAGTGATCGTGAGTGTCTCCAATGTAGGTCCCAATGCAGCCAATGCATTGAGTACACACTGGATCCCCAACCTGATCTTCTTTGCACTCTTTATCGTATTTGCCTTCTCATTTTTTGGCATGTTCGAACTGGTGCTCCCTTCCAGCTGGTCGAACAAAGCTGACAGTCAGGTTGACAAAGGAGGCCTCGGAGGAGTATTCTTCCTGGCCCTCACTACCGTACTGGTTTCATTCTCATGCACCGGTCCAATCGTGGGAGCCCTGCTTGTTGAGGCTGCCGGCGGACTCGCACTGAAGCCGATCCTTGGGATGTTCGGGTTCGGACTGGCATTCGCTATCCCATTTACCCTGTTTGCCATCTTCCCGTCCTGGCTCAAAGGTCTGCCCAAGTCGGGCGGCTGGCTCAATTCCGTGAAGGTGGTACTTGGTTTTATCGTACTGGCCTTCAGTATGAAGTTCCTGCTGGCCCTGGATCCCACCAGCAAGATTCTCACCCGCGAACTCTACCTTGGCGTCTGGATCGTGCTCTTCTCCATGCTGGGCATGTACTTCCTGGGCAAGATCAAGTTCTCGCACGACAGCGACCTGCCCCACGTAAGTGTACCCAGGCTCCTGCTGAGTGTTGCCTCATTTACCTTTGTGGTCTTCCTTTTCCTCGGGCTCTTCGGTTATGAGCTGAAAACCATTGCACCCTTGCTTCCACCAAAGTCACCCAACGGGCTTGACCTGACACAAAAGGCGGTTTACAGAGGTAGTCAGGCCGTGGCCATGGACGACCAGGAGGATTGCACAGCGGTGAAGTATGCCGATATGTTCCACATGCCTTTGGGACTGAACGGATTTTATGACCTGGAGGAGGGACTGGCATGCGCCAAAGCATCGGGCAAGCCGGTATTGATCGACTTCAAGGGCCACTTCTGCTCCAACTGCAAGAAAATGGAGGCGGCAGTCTGGACCGATCCTGCTGTGCTCAACACGCTCCGGAACGCTTACGTGATCGTTGCCCTCTACACTGATGACCGCACCAAACTCCCTGAAGAGGAGTGGTACACCTCGGAGGTGGACGGAAAGGTGAAAAGGACCATCGGACAGCAGAACATCGACTTCGAAATCGAAAACTTCCAGACCAACACCATCCCCCTCTATGTGATTATGGATTCGGATGGCAAGGTGATTGGTGAGCCCAAAGGCACCGACCTGGATGTGCAGAGCTATCTGGGATGGCTGAGAGAAGGAACGAATTCTGTAAATTAGCCCTTCAATAAAATACCCCACAATGATGCCGCTGTCAGGGTTGATGTCCTGACTGTCGGTCACCGATCCCGCGTATCTACATGGTCAGGGTAAGCACCTCATCGGGTAAGGTCCTGGCTGTCGGTCACCGATCCCGGGTATCTACATGATCAGGGTAAGCACCTCATCGGGTAAGGTCCTGATGAGAAATGTGTTGAAAGAGTAGGCCAAACAATTCATTGCTTTATGGTAGATCATTTACAGTCTGCTGAAATAGTTCCTGCGAAGCCATTCTTTGAAAATGGGATCAGCATATTCATTTTCCATGTACCCTGTATAAATAATTTCCTTTTTTTCAAGACTTAGTTTGAGCCGGGCAACATTACTGCTTGATCCTAGCTGGTACTTTTCCCGCGTGGTTTTGGAATATAGTTTCTGATTTCCCTCAATCAAGGCTCTAAGATAACCCAGTTGTTTTGGCGTTAGGTTTTCTGCGATCTTGTGAAAGCGATAATCATAGTGACGGATCAGATCATTCATAGCTTTTTCCATGATGGCTGTTGTACAGGTATTATGCGTCCTTATCAGAGCATGCCATGCCAGGAGTTTCAGATAGAAAGGATGATTGTCTACCATATAGGACATTTGCACTGAAGTGGTAACCCCTATGTTTTTTTTATGATCATGGAAGATTTTTCTTATACTGCTTGATCTGTGTTTCGTTGGATTATGATTTAACTCGAATAGCTGGCCAAATCCGGACAGGGGACCGGGACAAAATACCATCTCCCTGAAAGGGGGATTATTGTTACCGTAAAGGCAGAAAACACAGTTCTTTTGATTCCTTAGTTTCAATCTCAGCGTATTGAGAAAGGGGATCGGATCCCTGAACCGGTGAAACAGGTGGGAATTGGACAGGAATACCGCAACTCTGATTTTATTTCTTTTGGCTATTAACGCAGGTAATTTGAGTGTGTCCATGCTCTTGCTATCAATAGTTATACGCGATGTCGCATCAGGAAATTTATAAGAAAGGGCTTCGGCAAAAAGTTCCAGGAAAGCAGCCGGGGAATGTGCTGGCTTCATATCCACATAACAGATACGAATATCCGGATTCTTCTCAGCCAGTTGAAATCCCAGTTCACTAGTATATTCCCGTATTCCCCATCCCTGATCCGCAGCAAGAATTAAATGGCTGCCCGAATTTAGTTTCTTCAGGAGTTTCTCAAACAGCCAGTCCTGCTCAATATTGTACATCTTAGACAAGTGATCAAGTGATAATAGCGTGGTAGTCATTTTTGCGATTTCAGAAGGTCACAACCTTGTAACTATTACTTAATATGGTGAGCTTTCATATATCAGCCTCTATTATGAAATATTTTTCAAGAAGCTAAAAATGAGGCGGTTACAATGTGCCTGCAAAAATGTAAAAAGCATGGAGAAGTCACATAATTCCAAAAAGTCACTACTCTGTGACTTCCTGATTCCGGGAAAAGGGACACCTTACTTTTTCTTATAATAACTACTCTGAACCTGATTGATCAATGGATAGGGACGGTTGAATTCTCCAAATTCTCACAGTATTTGAAATACTGTTTCTTTGTTTTTATCAGTGTGTATTTAAGTGTTACATTTCATTGCTGTTTCCCAATAAATCGATACTTCTGAAAGTATTTTTCATATCATTTGGATTAGCCCAATTGGCTTCTTTAATCTTCAACGGCCAGTTTTCAAATGATTTCTACTCTGGCTATTGCCTTCAATAAAATCCTCAATTGACACTTCTATAATTAGGAGAATCCTCATCTATTCAAGATATAAAGGTAGAAGAGTAGTTTCACCTGATAACTCAGATAGCGAGAAATTGAAGTAAAGGAAAGGCCAGGCGATGCGGTGACTCACAACCGCCAGCCTGGCCTTCTGATTCAAGTAGCAAGCTACTTACGGCAGGTTCAAAGGCATAAGATCCTTTAAAAACTGCCAAATTTAAACCTCACACCTGTGCTCCATCCGTTCAGGGCGTGCGGGCCCACCACGTAGGGTGAGACCTCTTCCAGACCGTACATGGGCTTCATCTCGAGGTTGGAGGTAAAGCGGTAGTTCCCGAACAGGGTGAGCCTGAAAAATTTTACCAGGTTGAACTCCACTTCCAAGCCTATCTCACCCACGAAAAATACCGCGTATTCACCAAAGGTGGGATCTATGTTGTCGTAGTCCCAGGGATCGGCATTAGTGGCGTAGGAAGCCAATCCTCCCCCCCCGATCACCACCGGAAGGGCAATGTGTACCGGCAACCACCCCATAATAATCGGTTCCAGAACCAGTCCGCCGTACCCCCCCGAAAGGGCGTAGTAATCGGAATTCACCGGGGTGAAGTCGCTGGTAAAGCCCACTCCGGCAATACCCAGTCCGAATCCGTGCCCGACAAGCCATTCGGCACGGGCTCCCATCATCAGTGCGTTCAGGTTGTTTACCTGGGTATAACCCACCGAGATTGCACCGTATCCGCCGCCGCCCGACATCAGGGTCTGCACCTCGCGATGTTTCGGTTTGCCACCGTCATACTCATCAACAAGAGACTCATCAACAAGAGACTCATCAACAAGAGACTCCTCAACAAGAGACTCCTCAACAAGCGGTCCAAGCGCCTCTTCTTCAAGCGCTTCCTCTCCTTCGAGGGCTTCGTCTATCCACACTTCGCCGGTGGCCTCTTCAATGGCCTGGTCGACCTCCTCCTCCTCAGTCAAGGCCGCGGGCTCAACAGCCGCGGGTTCTTCCACCGCGGGCTCTTCCGCAACCGCCTCATCCGAAATCTCTTCAACTGGCTGTTCTTCTTTAGTTTTGGTGGAGTCGGCCTGTTGGGCCAGTATGGGAGATACAGCCATCGCCGCAATTGTCATCCACATTGTGATCCTTTTCATCATTATCTATTTAGTTAAAATCTATATCTTACATGTATTCCAAAGTCCCATAGATTGATCCCGAAGAGCTGTCTCAAAGAGATCTCCATATGGGGCTGGTAGCTGACCCCGAAACTCATGGGCAGGTTTTCCAGCAAATAGTCGATACCAATATACCCGTCCACCCCGAATACCGGCGAGAAATGGTCTTGGCTGTAGTATATCTCCTCGAAGAAGATGCGGTAGCTGTCGGTGAAGTAGAATCCGGTGTGGACTCCCATTCCGTAAATAAATTCCCAGTTCCCGCTTTTATCCATGCCCATCTCCTGGTGTTTCAGTCTGAACATGGTGAAGATGGCTCCCTGGTGGCGGTGGAGCAGCTGGGCCTCATAGGAGAGCTCATCATCGAGGTTTACTCTGAAGGTTAATCCACTCGAGTATCCGCCGCGGCTCCCCACTTCCCTGGGATAGTACTGGGAGAATGCGGTGGCTGAGAGGGCGAGCAGTAGTACGATCGTCAGGTATTTCGTGATCGTCAGATGTTTCTTGATCATCAGATGTTTCTTGATCGTCAGGTGTTTCGTGATCGTCAGATGTCTTATGGTGGTCAGATGTTTCATGATGTCCTACTTGATTGAGAGGTTAATGAAACATTTCTGGAGGCCATCAATGGTGACCTGGGCTGAAGGCTCATCGCCTCCCAGGGTTCCAAGGGTCCGGTAGTGCTCTTTTCCCTCGGCTGATTCCGAGAGAGAGCTGAGATTATCGGGAAGCCGTACCAGCGACTTCTCGTGGTATAGTATATCGACATTGAAGCTGCACTGCTCATTAAACATGAAGGTCACATCTGTATATTCAGATTTCACATAGATCTTGCTGAAGGCCGGTCTCACATGTTCGATGGTGAGCTTCCCGTATTTCATGGACAGGTCACTCTCCCTGAGGAAATTGTAGATCCACACCTCAGAGAAATTGCTGTTCCCGTACAGGTATTCCACCCGCTGGAAGAAGAGCTTGTCACGACGTGAGTTGATCTTCAGCACATTTATACTGTCGGCATTCAATTTGGACGATTTACTGGTCATGTCGAGCTGACCGGCATCCCCCAGGGTCAGATCCGAGTAGGAGAGTCTCAGCGTGGCCGATCCCAGTGTTTTGATCATCCCGTTGGCAAAGTTGAGAGTGATATTTGCATTTCCGTCCAGGCGGTTCGCCTTCATGGCACCGTTCGAGAGACTGATCTCAACCTCACCCGAGTGGTCATCCATATAGATGTCCCCGAACTTATTGTTCAGTACCAGGTCCATGTAAGAGGGCATGGATATCATGTAGTTGATCTCCACATTCTTGTTGGATCCTGAAAGGGTATGTGAAACCGATTTAAGCTCTGAGACCAGGCGCTTGCTTTCACTTTTGAATTGCGATTTGGCAATGATATAGGTTTTGGTCCCGGTGAAGTCGATGCTGATATCATCTTTCAGCTTCTTAAGTTTTGATGCATTCGACTCGCTAACGCGGATCTCCACATCGATCTGTACCAGGTCCTTCTCCCAGGAAACCACCTGAATCTTGCCATATTTATTCTGTATCTCCAGGGTGGTCTCCCGTGTTACAGGAAACTCCCGGCTCAGGTTCATCTTCGACTTATGGTCCTGCGCGGAGACTGCGGTCCCCGAAAGCAGTGCCAGAAGCAGCAGCAGCCTGGTGGATTTACAGAGAGTATGAATCATCTTTCTCATAATCTTGATTCTCCTTTTCTTTTAGTTGGTAAAGCAGGTCTTCAAGGATCTCCAGTTTGACGCTGTAGTTCAGGATCATCGCCTCAATCACCTCCGGGTTGGACGCATTGTCCTTCAGATCCTCCTTCAGCTCGTCATACACCTGGTCAAGTTCCTCCAGGTCGGCTGTCAGCATCTCATGGGCCATAGGATCGGATGCCAGGTAGGGCTCAAGCTCGTTGTACCGTTCAGACACCATCCGGGTGTAGTACTGTTCGGTCTCCTGCATCTCTGTGTAAATCTCATTGCTGTACAGATCGGCATTGTTGCCTCCCCCTGTGAGGAAGTAAATGCCTGCCGACGAACCGGCAAATATTACAGCAATGGCGGCTGCCACCCGCAACCAGCGCAGGGGCCTCCTCTCTTTTACCACAGGCGCATTGGCCGGGTTGATCTTCAGCCAGACGGACGGATCCGGCTGTTGGAGATCAAACTCCTCCCTGTGCTGCTTCACAAAATCTTCTAACCTGTCACTCATGGCTCATGATTTCCTTAATTTTCTTTTTTGCTCTTAAATACTGGCTCTTCGAGGTTGATTCCGTAATGTCGAGGATCTCTGCGATCTCCCTGTGGTCATACCCCTCAAGCAGGTAGAGAGAGAAAACGACCCTGTAACCCTGGGGCAACTGTTCCATTGCCTTCATTACTTCGTCTGCCTTGAATTTGATCTCCGCATAATCCACGTAATCATCTTCAGGCAGTGGATCGTTGTGTTGGTCCGTGTAAACCAGGTCCACCCTTCTTTTTTTAAGGTGGTTGATACAGGTATTCACAACGATGCGCTTCAACCATGCCCCGAAGGACGACTCAAACCTGAAAGAACCCAGTCTACTGAAAGCATAGGAAAACGACTCCTGGAGCATATCCTCCGCCTCCTCCTGCACGTTGGTCATCCGGTAGCAGATGTTATACATCGCCTTTGAATAGAGGCTGTATAACTGATACTGCGCGCGAACATCTCCTTTCATGCACGATTCAATCACATCCCTGTGTATGTCCTCGTATTTTGTCGTCAAAGTATTATGCTTTCAATGGGAAAGACAGGTTAAGTAAACTCAGGTTGCATGCAAGCTGAAGTTTGTTGCAAATTAATGGATAAGTAAGTTAGTAAAAGTCCGGGTATCTCTTTGAGTCAGCGAGCACACTAAGCATACCTGCACACTAAGCCTGCCTGCACACTAAGCCTGCCTGCACACTAAGCATACCTGCACACTATGCCTGCACACTAAGCCTACCAACACACTAAGCCTGCCAGCCCTGCAAAAATGGCTGATCAACTTCGCTTATCAGACCGCCCTGCCCTGGTGGATTTTTGCCCTGCCGGGAATCATTGTTGCAATCATTGCAATGGTGGCCGTCAGCTGGCAGACCAGTGTAGCAGCAAGGGCTAATCCGGTGAATACAATAAGTGTAAATAATTAAGTGCGAGCCAGTAGATTCACAATTTCCCATGGATAGTATTGGGAGAATCCCGTGGCAGAGAGGGCGAGCAGTCGTATGATAGTCAGATGCCGCTTACTTGATGATACCGATTTTCACACCGAAACTGGGCATAACCCCGGAGAAATCGATGTTTTGCACTTGCTTATATTTGGTGAAGTGTGCATCTCCGTCATATTTACTCAAACGAATAATTCCTCCCACATACACATCGGCTGTAATAGCTTTCCATAAAACAAACTGCCAGCCAGCCAGGAATCCTCCGAAGAGTACGTTCAGGTATTGCGTGATCTCAACAGGTTCATATATTTCTGTCTCCTCATTGAATATCTGGTCAAAACCAGAGAGGGTAAGTCTGCGGTACATGATCATAGGAGCTACATATGCTCCCCTTGGTGCAGCATAGTTAGGTTTTGTCCTGGGAAGCAAATAGTTTCTCCATGCCAGCGACACGCCATAGCCCGATATATTCTCACTTTCATAGGAAGTATAGGAGGCTAAATCCGCATTGTAGTATTCCAACCTCTGGTTGGACAGGTAGTAATTTGCCAAACCCTCTTTTGTGGCATAGGTAGCCATTGCCGATAGTTCAATGGAATTCCCTCTGTTCAGGACCCTCTCCAGGGAAAGTTGCATTGTACCTTCAACAAGTCTGATCGGATACATTGATATGACATATTTTTCGGCCGAAATCATAATTGGGCCGGATTCAGAAGAGGAGTTGGAATCAGAGGGAGCGCGGGAATCAGAGGGGGCGAGGGAATCAGATGGATCCTGATACGCCAGCTCATCCAGCTTTGCATGGATTTCACTTTGTTCGGCCATCAGCGATTGCTGTTTTTCCAACAGTGAATCGAGCTGATCGAACTTTTGGTTGAATTGTTCCGGTGAGAAAGAGAGCTGTTTGATACGGTTTTCAATGTCGTACAGCTTCATCTCCAGGGCTGCAGGTTTCTCTTCCCACAGACTGATCCTGGAATCCAGCAGATCGAGCTTGGTTTCCGCCAGGTTCATTTTTAAATCCACTATATCAATAAGTTGATCATCTACACCCTGTGCAATCACAGGAGTCATTCCGGAAAGCAATGTAGCATAAAGACAAACTGCCAGTGTTCTTGAAGTTTTCATAGGTTTTGGTGAGTTTATTGTGGTTCTTTCACCAAAGATGATAAGCAGTATGGCAAGGTTGCGTTCTACGAGCGAAGCGAGCTTAATAATGATCTAAAAAAAAGAGAGGGCCAGAATATTACTGTAAGAAAGAAAGTTAGTAGGATTTTTGAAGGGTCTTAACTATTTCCCCCATATAGAATTTGTGAAAGTCGTTTTTGGGGTAGTGTTTCTCTGCCACTTCGGGGAGGAGGAAGTTTTTTTTCTTCAGGTCGTCCTCGTAAACCTTGCGGCATTCCATCACCAGGCGGGCCTCCTTGAAGATCACATTTCCCCGGTCGGTCTCCATGGGGGTGAGCCCCGTTTCGGCTGCCTTGTCATGGTCACGGCCTGAACGCGTGCCGCAGAATTGCAGTGCTTTGCGGTAGCGTTTGGTGAAGAAGGAGAGGGTGTACTCCTCGTACCGGTTTGTAAATTCGTAGGTGTAGCGCTGCGGACGGATCCAGGCGATGGCAATGGGCAGGTTCCACATGATCCCCATGTGCCCCCAACTGGCGGTCATGGTGTTGTAGTCAGAAAGGGTCCCGGCTGTAACGAGCATCCAGTCCTTGTCCAGCAGTTTAAACACATTGTCTGTAATATCGTCGGGCTTGATAATCTCAAATGAATCTGGCATGGGGTTTCCGGTTTTTGTTGTATTACAAAAGAATTGTCATATAAAAATAGAAAAATCCCCGGTCTGAGTGTGGATCCATGACTTATTTCCGGGTATCTCTGTTTACTTCCGTGTATAGCGAACTACGATGGTGTAGAGCAGGAGGATCACAGTGAGCAAAACGGCAATACGGCCGAGGAAGTCACCATATCGCACATAAAAGGTGATATGGTCGTTCCTGTTGAGGGTCCCACGTAATCCGGATCGTACCCACCAATCGCACCGTGCCAGCTCTTTCCCGCGCTGGTCAAACAGGGAGCTGATGCCGGTGTTGGCACTTCGGGCTACGCTGCGGCGGTTCTCGATGGCCCTCAGGCTGGCATATGAGTTGTGCTGACGGTGGCCAGGGGTGTTCCGCCACCAGCCGTCATTGGTGATGATGAAGAGGAAATTTGCACCCGCCTCACCCACATAGTCGGTCACATACTCACCAAACACCGATTCCCAGCAGATCACAGGACCAACACGTGTGCTGTCCTGCGGTGAGACAAATGCATCCCGGAAGGCCTGGGTTCCGTGCCCGCGCATGGTCCCGCCAAGTTTGACAACCAGTCTCTGAAGGATACCAAGTATGTTGGCGTGGGGCATTTTCTCCACACCGGTTACCAGCATCGATTTGTGGTAGAGCTGGATCTGGGTGGTCCTGTCCAGCTGTAAGGCAGAGTTGAAGCTGTCGTAGCGGTATTTGTCCTTATTGATGGGTCGGCTTGTGGAGGTGAATTCCGAGGGCTCCTTATACAGCTTGTAGGTGGTGGCCCCCATCACCAGCTTTGCCCGGGGATAATCCTCCAGGAAGTCATAGAGCTTCAGGATATCCAGTTGGACGTGCATGTTTGACTGCCACAGGCTCTTATTTATAAAGGTCTCAGGCCCCACGATATATTCGGTGTCGGAGGTCACCAGCGAATCGGCCAGCACAAGCAGGTAGCCTGTCTGCTCATCCTGAGTCATCTCCACAAACTTGAGATATGGGTCGATGTTGGGCTGAAGCACCACAATCTCGTAAGGGTCCTCCTTCTCTTCATAAGTAAGGTACCTGACTATGGAGAAGAGCATGGGGACAATGAATACCCCCATGGCCCAGATGAAGCGCGACCGGTTGGCTTGGAACGTTGGTTTGGCAGCTGCTTTCAGGTTGGTCATTGAGACTTGCTTCCCGGTTTGTTTCAGGATTGCCAGCCACTCCTTAATGATTTTATAAAGGAGGAGGTTCATCACAAGGGCCCAGAGCGATCCGCCCAGCACACCGGTAAGCTCGTACCACTGGATCAGTACAATGTCCCTGGCAAAGCCGTTCCCCAGCAGGAGCCACGGGAAGTTGATCTGCGCCCTCAGGTAGAGGAACTCGAAGGCAAGCCAGAAGATTACCAGCGAGGCATAACCCAACCTGTCGCCCAGCCTTTTCCGGGTATAGTGGAAGACCCGGAAGGTAAGGGCCATATAGCCGCCGTTCACAATGACCGATGCCAAGATCCCTGTCCAGGTGGCAAAATAGACCCAGTAGGTGGTCAGCACCACAAATATGGAAAAGGTAAGGATGGCGTACCAGGTGACCGAGCCCCGTGCTTTCTCACCCCTCTGCCAGGCTTCCCTCTTCCGGCCAGCCAAGTCATCTTCGATGAAGAGCAGCGGGATAAATGCCACCATCATTACAAGGCCAGTACCCCACCTGAAGAAGGGGATGGAGAGGAGCAGTGCCGAAACCAGTGCAAGCAGGATCCTGTGGGTGCGTTTCATTGGGGGCAAAGATAAGAGATTTCTTAGTTTCCTTGTATCGCTTATCTTTGCAGGAAACTAGCGCATTGAAACTTATTGAGACAGAAGAGTTCGTTAAGGCCGCCAGGCTGAGCAGAGTGGGAGGTGCCAATGCGGCACGCATATTGATGACAGTGCTGCGCATCAACAAGATTAACAAACTTTATGAGAGTATCAGCCACCTCCGGGGCATGGAATTTGTCGATGCACTCATCGACAGGCTTCAGATCGAATTCGAGGTGAACGAGGAGGAGCTGAATAAGATTCCCAAAGAGGGGGCCTTTATCACTGTATCCAACCACCCCTATGGAGGAATCGACGGGATGTTGCTGGTGAAGATACTGGAGCGTTACCGGCCCGACCTCAAGGTGATGTCCAATTTCGTCCTCAATAAGATTGAGCCTGTATCCGATTACATGCTTCCGGTGAATCCCTTCGAGAGAAGAAAGGGGGCCGCCTCCAGCCTGGGTGGTGTGAAGGCAGCCCTCGAGCAGCTGAGCCAGGGCGGCGTGCTCGGTATCTTCCCTGCCGGCGAGGTCTCCAGCTATAACGAGGACAATTACGGCATCAGCGACCGGGAGTGGCAGTACCCGGCCATGAAGATGATCAAGAAGGCAAAAGTGCCGGTGGTCCCCATCTTTTTCCAGGGTTCCAACTCGAAGCTTTTCCACCTGCTGGGACTGATCCACCCCTCACTGCGCACAGTGCGCCTTCCCGCCGAGGTATTTAACAAGAAAAACAAGAAAATCCGCATCCGTGTGGGGACCCCAATTAGCGTGAAGGAGCAGGATGCATTCAGCGATGTGAGTACCTACGGGCGCTACCTGAGAGCCCGGACCTATACCCTTGGATCGGTGCTGGAGGTGAAAAAATTCTTCCGTCCACGCATCAACCGCAACCGCAAACCGGAACCCATTGCTGAGCCTGTAAGTCCGAAACTCATTGCAAGCGAGGTGGATAAGATAAGGAAGGAGTATACCCTCTTTGCCAGCGATCAGTTTGACGTGTTCTGCACACCCAGTACAGAGATCCCGCACATCATGAACGAATTGGGACGGCTCAGGGAGATTACCTTCAGGAGCGTGGGGGAAGGTACCAACAACGCCATGGACCTGGATGAGTATGACCTCTATTACAACCAGCTGTTTGTATGGGACAGAATTGCAGGAAGGATTGTGGGGGCCTACCGTGTGGGGAAGGGAAGGGAGATCCTTCGCCGTTACGGGATTAAGGGCTTCTATCTTCAGAGCCTCTTCCGAATAAGCCGCAGGTTTATGCCGATCCTGAAACAATCTCTGGAACTGGGCCGTTCATTTATCGTTGAGGATTACCAGCGCAGGCCCTTGCCGCTCTTTTTGCTGTGGAAAGGGATCCTCTATTTCATGCTCAAGCACACCGAGTACCGTTACCTGATCGGGCCGGTGAGTATCAGCAACAACTTCTCGCAGTTTTCCAGGGGACTGATTATGCAGTACATCAGGGAGCACTACTACGAAATAAAGCTTGCCCGCAATGTGCGGCCCCGCATCCGCTATAATGTACCGGGATATAATGTGGATGAGGAGATCATCCTGGAGACCACGGGCGACCTGAATAAGTTTGACCGCTTTATCAAAGAGGTGGAGCCCAACGACTACACCATGCCGATCCTGCTCAAGCGTTACCTGAAGCTCAACGGAAAAATCATCGGGTTCAACCTGGACCCCAAATTCAATGATGCGCTTGACGGACTGATGGTGCTGGACCTGTACGATGTGCCCATGGAGACCATCTCCTCCCTTTCAAAGGAGATCAATGATGACTCAATCATGGAGCGATTTATGACCGGCCGCAGCGAAGTTTAATTTGGTTCTACCGCCTTTTTTTTTGTTATTTGGAGCTTCATTTAATTCATCCTTAGATGCATAGAGTACAGATTACCCTGGCCATAGTTATGGCCCTTTCGGCATGTGCTGAAACTGAAAGCAGTTTAGAGAAAAAAGCAGCCCGGATCCACGAGGCTGCCTTTACTGTTGATTCCCATGTCGATACACCCCTGGAGATGACCCGCCCCGGCTTCAATTTCATGGAGCGGAACAATCCCCGGCGCCATAAAGTTGACCTGCCACGGATGAAAGAGGGAGGCATGGACGGGATCTTCTTAGCGGTTTTCGTGGGACAGGGTAAGCGGACTCCTGAGGGGAACCGTGCTGCCATGGAGGAAGCCATCCTGATTTGCGATACTGTGGATGCACTGCTTGCCCGTTACCCCGATGAACTGGAGATCGCCACAAAGGCCTCGGATCTGAAGAGGATTGCCCGCAAGGGAAAGCGCGCCATCTACCTGGGCATGGAGAATGGCTACCCCATCGGGGACGATCTGGGATTGCTGGATACCTATTATGACAGGGGCATCAGATACGTGACCCTCGTGCACACCCACAACAACGATATCTGTGACTCATCCAATGACAGCATCGAGCACGGCGGACTCACACCCTTTGGTGAAGAGGTGGTGGCTAAGATGAACGATCTGGGGATAATGGTGGACATATCCCATGCATCGGACGAGACATTCAGGGAAGTGATCGAGCTTAGCCGGGCACCCATTATCGCCTCACACTCTTGTGCAAGGGCGCTGTGTGACAACCCCCGCAACCTCTCCGACGATCTGCTGCTGCAGCTCAAGGAGAATGGTGGGGTGATACAAATGTGCATCCTGAGCGCCTACCTGAAAACTCCGGCCCCCAATCCACAGCGCGATTCGGCCAGGTCAGCGGTATATGAAAAGCACGGTAGCTACTATGAGCTGGACCGGGCCGGGAAGGATGCCTTCCTTGTGGACTGGTTTGCCATTGACGAAGATTTCCCCAGGGAGCTGGCCAGCGTGAAGAATGCGGTGGATCATATCGATCATGTGGTTGAACTCATCGGCATCGATCATATCGGTATCGGTACCGATTTTGACGGTGGTGGCGGATTGAGCGACTGCTTCGACGTGAGCGAGATGGGGAACATCACCCTGGAACTGGTCAGGCGGGGTTACACCCCCAGAGAGATTAAAAAAATCTGGGGCGGAAACCTCACCCGTGTATTGAAAGAGGTAGAAGCTGCTGCCGTATAAAAGTATGACTCCATGAAAAAGACCATCTACAAGCTTGTTGTGGTTATCTTGATCCTGGTCCTGGCAGCCGGCAGCTGCCGGAAGGCGGGAGAATGGCTGGTGAAGGCAGATGAGCCTGAGTATGCCGATGCCATGATCATGCTGATGGGCTCGATCTCAGATAGGGTCCTGGAGACCGCCGACCTGTACCATGCCAGGGTGGCAGGAAAGGTATGGATCGTCAAGGAGGGGATGGGTGCCAGCCGGATGCTGGAAGAGCGTGGCGTTCAGATCACCAGTACCACCACACAGGTCCGCCGTGCCCTGGTCGAACTCGGGATTCCGGCCGACCGCATTGTGATCCTGCCCGGAGGCGCTACCTCCACACAGATGGAAGCCGAAATAGTAAGAGATTACCTGTTTACCTTGGAGGGTATTGATACCCTGCTCGTGGTCTCTTCATCCCACCACACCCGCCGGGCCAATATGATCTTCAAGGCTGCCCTCAGCACTCAGGAAGAACCCATCTCCGTCATGTGCAGTCCGAGCCGCTACACGGACTTTAATGCCGGGAAGTGGTGGAAGAGCAGGGAAGACATCCAGGATGTGGTCCTGGAGTACCTGAAGATCACAAATTTCGTGTTGTTTGAGAAGAGAAAATTGAAGTAGCAGTCCTGTCTACCTGAAATATTTCAGGATCCGGGCCCCGACTGCACGAAATCTGATTCATACACCCTGACCGTGTATGGAGGTCTTCTGTAAAAAACGAGCTCGTAATCAATGGACTTCCCCTGTTCAGTCGCACGCCATGGCATATCCTCTCGGGAATAGGCGTTCAGGGTGTGGGCCGGCCAGTTCGAGAACTGTTCAATAACCCGGTCAATAACCTCCTTTTCAGCGGCACTTATTCTCCTGAGGTCAGCATGTTTTCCTGGTAGATATTTGATGTGAGGTACACCGGCATAGCTGCTTTTGAATCTCAAGAGCTTTTTTTCATCTTCCATCTCTTTGATAACCCTGAGGGCTTGTTTCGGGGATGGGCCAAATGATTGTTTTGTATAACGCAGTCCGGTTAGTTGTTCCTCATGAAGCTCATAATGATTGAAATCACAAAAATAGAGGAGGCTCAGAAGCAGGTTCACATCCATGTTTGGCTTAGCTCCGCATTGCATTGTGATGTACAGTAGCAAAGTTTCCAGTTTGCCCTTTTTTAAAAAAGGAGTCGAATCTCTCATTGCAGTAATATCCGACTAACTAAACATAAGCGTTTACAGCCTTGCAGCTACCTTATTCCAGTCAATCACATTCCAGAAAGCTTCGATGTAATCCGGCCTGCGGTTCTGGTAGTTGAGATAGTAGGCGTGCTCCCACACATCGATTGTGAGAAGCGGGGTGCCTTTTAGCTCGGCAACATCCATCAGGGGATTGTCCTGGTTGGGTGTTGAAGAGACCGCCAGCGATCCGTCAGCCTGCTTCACAAGCCATGCCCAGCCTGACCCGAAGCGGGTGGCTGCTGCTGTGCTGAGCAGTTTTTTAAACTCATCGAAGGAGCCAAAAGCACTATTGATTCCCTCCAGGAGAGCGCCGGTTGGCTCGCCGCCTCCATTTGGCCCTATCACGGACCAGTAAATACTGTGGTTGAAGAAGCCACCACCGTTGTTCCTCACTGCAGGAGAGTATGAAGAAATCTTTGCAAAGATCTCTTCAGCTGTTTTTCCTTCCAGTTGGGCCGCTTCCACAGCCTTGTTGAAATTGGCCGTATAGGCAGCATGGTGTTTGCTATGGTGAATCTCTATGGTACGCGCATCGATGTGCGGTTCCAGTGCATTGTACTCGTAACTCAGATCAGGTAATTGGAATGACATATCAGAGGATTTAAAAATGATTACACTTACTATTTAAACTAGATATAAATAACAGCCGTGTACGGTTTTTGTTCATGGATTTGGATGAAACATGATTTTAGACAGTCTTTTCCATTCTGTTGTTTACTTTCTTGTACCTGGAGGTGCTGTACAATATGTAGCATCACGGCTGCTAAGTTTTTATATTTGCAGCAGTACTAAGAAGCATAACGATTTAGGAATAATTCATACACAATAAGAAAAAATATAACAAGTATGCCAAAAGGTATTTTTAATGTCCCGATTCCCGTAAATGAACGTGTAAGGAACTACGCGCCAGGGACTCACGAGCGTGAAACACTCAAGCAGGAGATCGAGAAACTCAGGTCACAGGTTTTGGATATCCCCATGGTGATAGGTGGTAAAGAGGTAAGAACAGACAACCTGGTCCCCATTTATCCGCCACACGACAGGAAGCACCTGCTGGGTAAATTCCATAAAGGTGATGCCAGCCATGTGCAGATGGCCATTGAAGCCGCACTCGAAGCCAAGGAAAAATGGGCCGCCCTGGGCTGGGAGCACCGGGCCTCCATCTTCCTGAAAGCGGCCGATCTGATCGCCGGACCTTATGGAGACACCATCAATGCTGCAACCATGCTTTGCCAGTCCAAAAACGTGATGCAGGCAGAGATTGACAGCGCATGTGAGATGGCCGATTTTCTCCGCTTCAACGTGAAGTACATGACCGACATCTACGAGCAACAGCCCATCTCTTCAGAAGGTATATGGAACAGGGTTGAACAGCGTCCCCTTGAAGGATTTGTATTCGCCCTGACTCCTTTCAACTTCACCTCCATCGCCGGCAACCTGCCTACTGCTCCTGCAATGATGGGCAATACCGTGGTATGGAAGTGTTCCAATACCCAGGTCTATTCAGCCAAAGTACTGATGGATGCTTTCGTTGAGGCCGGTGTACCAGCCGGGGTTATCAACCTGATGTTTGTCTCCGGGCCCGTAGCCGGTAACGAGATTTTCTCCCATCCCGATTTTGCCGGGATCCACTTCACCGGGTCCACCGAGGTGTTCCAGCACATGTGGAAGACCATTGGCGGCAATATTGATAAGTACAAATCCTATCCGCGCATTGTGGGTGAGACCGGCGGTAAGGACTTTATCTTTGCCCACCCTTCAGCCGACATAAAGGCATTGGTTGTGGCCATGGTCAGGGGAGCTTTCGAGTACCAGGGCCAGAAATGTTCGGCCGCTTCAAGGGCCTATATCCCTGAAAGCATTTGGCCCGAGGTAAGGGAGCACATGGAGAACATGATGAAGGGGATCAGGATGGGACCACCTGAAGATTTCAGTAATTTCTTCAATGCAGTTATCGACGAGGTGTCGTTCGACAAGCTGGCAGGATTTATCGACAGGGCCAGGCAGGATACCGACGCCGAGGTGATCATCGGTGGTGGTTATGACAAGTCGGTGGGTTTCTTCATTGAGCCCACAGTGATCCTCGCCACTAATCCCAAATACATCACCATGGAAGAGGAGCTCTTCGGTCCTGTTCTTACCCTCTATGTCTATGACGATGACAAGATCCCGGAAACCGCTGAGATACTCAATGAGACCTCCATGTATGCCCTTACAGGAGCCATCTTCTCACAGGACCGTTATGCCATCGAGTGCCTAACCGAGAAACTTTCAAACTGTGCAGGGAACTTCTACATCAACGACAAGCCCACTGGCGCTGTGGTCGGACAGCAGCCCTTCGGGGGAGCCCGTGGATCGGGAACCAACGATAAGGCCGGCTCCATGATCAACATGATGCGCTGGGTGTCGCCGAGGACCATCAAGGAGACCTTTGTTCCGGCGACAGACTACGGGTATCCGTTTATGGAGGAGGAATAGAACCATCATAGTAAGAAAAGAAAACTGTTGATAGTCTCTCTTCCTTCAGGGGAAGGGAGACTTCTTTTTTATATAATTTTATGGGGTGAAGAAATTCTTACTGATCATATGGCCCTGGGTGAAGAACAAGTATGTGCTCACTATCGCGGTGTTTGGCATATGGATGCTCTTCTTCGACCAGAACAACATGGTCGATCGCATGAAGATGTCGGCTGAGATCAGGCAGCTGGAGGCCGATCGCGAGTACTACCTGCAGCAGATCACCAAGGACTCCACCCGCCTTCACGAACTCACCACCGACAAGGACAACCTGGAGAAGTACGCCCGTGAGCAATTTCTCATGAAGAAGAAGAACGAGGATGTTTTCGTGGTGATCGAAGAAAAAGAGTAGTTCTCAGTAGTCGGTAGTCAGTACACAGTACTCAGTTCTCAGTGCTCAGTTCATGCAGAAAGTCACAACCCTGTTACTTTTACCTAATATGGTGAGCTTCTTTTAGATCTGCCCCTTGTGTGCAAGTTTTGTATATTATTAATAATAAGGCATTTATAGCACTCTCGCGACAGTGCTATAAGCACGGAAGAGTCACATAATCCTGAAAAGTCACTACTCTGTTACTTCTTGATTTCGTGAAATTGCACACCCGGAAAAATCAAAATCTCCTGGAAGAATCAAAATCAGCCGAACGCATCAAAATCACCCGAACGCATCAAAATCACCTGAAATGTATATTTCATTCCTTACTTCTGAATATATCAAGCAACTCCCTATTAGAACGCCTCTTTTCCAGCGACAGAAACCGCGTGGCCGCATCCCCGACTTCCACGTCGGGATAGCCGTGCTCCCTGGCATGGTGCAGGAACTTCATGATCCGGAACATATTGAACCAGCGCCAGAACCGTTTGCGGAAGGCCTCGGCTGATCCGCTGTTGCCCCGGATCTCTTCCAGGACCTCGCCGAATCCCTGAAGGGCCAGGAATTCTGAAAGCACCAAAGGCAGGGACTCCAAAATCGCAGAAACCTCAGAAATCGCAGAAACCTCAGAACCCGCTGAATCAGCACCACTCTCAGAACCCTCAGAAAGGGTCGATTCCTCAGAAATCCCGGAACCCGCCGAATCAAAACCATTCCCAGATCCGGTATAAAGTTCATCAACAACAAGAAAAAGCTGTTCCAGCATCTCAAAGGATTCGGGGTGATAGGTGGTGAGGGCGGGGCTCACCCCAGTAGGACTTACCCCAGTAGGACTTACCCCCGTCGGGCTTACCCCTGTCGGGCTCACCCCTGCCGTGCTCACCCCTGAGGCAGCAGCCTCAGCAAGCAATCGTCTGACCACCGGTCCGGTGCCAAAGGGCACCCGGTCTGAGGGCCTCGGGGAGGGGACAACACGGGTGGTGTTGCACTCGCTCCAGTTGCCACGCTGGGCCACCTTCTGGATAAAGTAGAAGTCCTCACCCCCCTGGCGTTTGTTCATCCCGCCCTCCATGCAGTAAATATCGGCGCGGACGGCAAAGGCTGAACCCACCGTATGAAAGGCGTAGGGATAGCCGGTAGAACGCACGGCCTCTACGTAGTAGCGTAGGTGTAGTTCATATTGTGTGATGGCATCGTAGACGGCAGGACTAAAGGAATCGCCTTCCAGGGGGTGCTCAAAACGGATGGAACAGCCATCGGGCTGGTTCCTCAAAGTTGCACCGGGCTCACCTGGCTCGCCGGACGCCCCGAACAATCCAGAGTGCTCAGCCAGCGCCTTAAAATATCCGGGATCCACCTCCGCATCGGCATCCATGGAGGCGATGATCCCATCGGGCCGTTCAATAGCGCTGAAACGACGAACCGCCTCATCCATCAGGATCTTGCGGGCCATGCCCACACCGGCCTCCTTCTTTCCAAAGGAGTGATCGAGTCGCACATGAAAATCCATCATGGGGTGGGGGTTGGCAGCGATCCACGCTAAAACCTCTTCAAGGGTCTCTCGATTTCTCTCCAGTACGGCAGAAGTCGCATTAGCCGCTGCATTCACCAGGATCAGCACCTCG
>JAAEOI010000057.1 GCA_024244665.1 Bacteroidota bacterium
CAGACCAATCTGGATATCAAGCACAGATTCTGTATCTGGCAAATGAGGTGTAAAGTCGTTTATACCATCTGGTATAGTGTTCCCCCACCCTCCGGCACTTTGCCTTTTACCGATTTCAACTCCATCAAAACTCCCCACTACAGGGCGTTGAAAGGAAGTACCCTTATTCACTCTCCATGGAATCCCGGGTGCTGAGAATTTCTCAAGGTAGACAGTATCGGGAAGTACGTAATCGGCCCATGCTGCCACCTCCCCCATTACCGGGCTGATGGATACAAGCAGTGGAAGTTTGTTTTCGTCTGCCACTGTCTCTTCCCACACCTTTTTCAAGGCCGGGGTAGAATACGGCCAGGCATTCCAGTATGTAATGAGCGCCTTCATTGCATAAGGATATCCATCCTGAACACTGGGTATCACCTCCTGATAATTCCCGTGAGTACCGAAAGGGAACCAGGGCCTTGCTGCAGGATATCCTGTGAACAGGTTTGGTGCTTCAATTTCATTGTAAAACGTCTTGGCCCTGTCTATTCGTATTCCCTCGTGCCCCGGGTCGCCTGCAACCTTACTCAATTTTACCACACCTGATTTATGGTTCCAGCCTCCGCCTCCTGCCGTACTACCACCCTTCCAGTCATAGTTTCC
>JAAEOI010000058.1 GCA_024244665.1 Bacteroidota bacterium
GGGTTAGTTCCCCGAAGCTATGCTTCGAGAAGATGATTTATTTTGTATTGATACCTCGTCAGCTCTGCTGCGAGGAGTTTCATTCAGCAAAATAACGATGCGTTGGCCCGGGTAATTGATGGGTCAAACGCTGATATTTTGCTTCCTACGCAATAAACCGGTATGGTTTTTGTTAATAACCATGAGGATTTAATGCGTCAATCCTTTTATTATTAACTCAATAATTGTAATTTTGCACGATGTTTAAAAACAGGCTCATATTATTGGTGGCAACAATCGCTTCAGTGCTGTTGATCAGTGGGTGCGGAGAGTATGAGAAGTTGCTGAAAAGCAGGGACTTTCAAAAAAAGTACGATACTGCAGTTACCCTTTATGAAGAGGGCGAATTTGTGAAGGCAGGTACACTGTTCGACCAGGTGGCCAATATCTTCCGTGGGACGATAAAGGCCGATACGGTGAAGTATTACCAGGCAAAAAGTTATTACGGACAGCGGGATTATATGATGGCCGGTCACTTTTTCAATGAACTTTCGGCCACCTATGCCAACAGTGTATACGTGGAGGAGGCCGACTTTATGGTGGCCTACTGTCACTACAAACAATCACCTCGTCCGGAACTGGACCAGGACAATACTTTCAGGGCGATTACAGCCATACAGATGTTCATGGTGAAGCATCCCAACTCGGAACGATTGAACCAATGCCAGGAGATTATTGTTGAAATGAGTGACAAGCTGGTGGAGAAGTCCTTTATCAGTGCAAAATTATATTACGACCTGGGATATTATGGTTCGGCCATTATTGCCTTGCGCAACAGCCTGATTGAATATCCGGAAACCAGGTTCAGGGAGGAACTGATGTTCATGATCCTGAAGTCCTCTTATCTGCTTGCCGATGGCAGTGTTGCCAATAAGCAGAAGGAGCGTTTCCAGGCAACCGTGGATGAGTATTACAGTTTTATCGGAGAGTTTCCCGAAGGGCCCCACAGCAGGGAGGCCACCAGGATGTATGAGAACTCCAATAATTTTTTAGGTAGAAATAATAACCAATCATCATAGAATGGATTACAAAAAGAGTAAAGCACCGCCGACTACCGTTACCAGGAATCTGAATGATCTTGACGGTGGTACACAGAATATCTATCAGACCGTGAAGATTGCTGCCAAAAGGGCCAACCAGATCAGTGTGGAGATGAAGCAGGAGCTTAACAGGAAGCTGGAAGAGTTTGCTTCCTATACTGATAACCTTGAGGAAGTATTTGAGAATCCAGAGCAGATCGAGATATCCAAATTTTTCGAGCGTCTTCCTAAACCTTCTCTTATCTCCCTGCAGGAGTTAACAGATGACCAGATCTACTTCAGGATGAACGAAGCTCCTGAAATAGAAGAACAGTAGCCATCTCCTTCCTGATGAATCTGGCAGGAAAAAAGATAATCCTTGGTGTTACGGGCAGTATTGCCGCATATAAGGCTGTTTACCTGCTCAGATTACTTACAAAGGAAGGGGCGGATGTCCAGGTTATATTGACCCCCACTGCCAGTGAGTTTGTGGGTCGGGTCACTTTTTCAGCCCTTTCAGGGAATACAGTGCTTTCAGACTTCTTCAGTGAAGAGGGCGGGGACTGGAACAGCCATGTGGATATGGGTGTTTCGGCCGACCTGATGCTGATTGCACCGGTAACAGCAACAACACTGGGAAAAATGGCAGGAGGAGTTGCCGATAACCTTCTGGTGACAACCTACCTCTCAGCAAGATGTCCTGTGGTGGTAGCACCGGCCATGGATATGGATATGTTCAACCACCCTTCAACTCAACGGAACCTTGATATTCTCAGGAGTTTTGGAAACCTTGTTATCGATCCGGGGTCAGGTGAACTGGCCAGCGGACTGGAGGGCAGGGGGCGGATGGAGGAGCCCAAGGCAATCATCGATTTTATCAGGAACCTTGAGGAGCCGGCAAAAAAAAAACTCCTGAATCTTAGGATACTGATTACTGCCGGTCCCACGCAAGAAAGCATTGATCCCGTACGTTATATTGGCAACCACTCATCCGGAAAGATGGGTTTCGCCATTGCTGAAACATTTGCAGCCCTTGGTGCGGAGGTGACACTCATTGCCGGACCTGTTTCGCTGAAGCTTGCAGATACAAGGATTGGCCTTGTTCAGGTAAACACTGCGGAGGAGATGTTCCGGGAGACAGAGAAGCGGATTGACAAGAGTGACATTGCTGTGTTCAGTGCTGCTGTTGCAGATTTTACCCCGGTGGAACCTGCTGCGGCAAAAGTAAAGAGGGGGAAGGAGGAGTGGAATATCCGCCTGAAGCCCACTACAGACATTGCTTCAGAGATGGGGAAGAGAAAGAAGAGCGGACAGCTGTTTGTGGGTTTTGCACTGGAGACCGATAATGGCCTTGAAAACGCGAAGCTTAAGCTGGAGTCCAAGAACCTTGATCTGATCGTTCTGAACCATGCCGGCGAAGAGGGAGCCGGGTTCGGAACCGATACCAACCGGGTGACTATGATCAGTCGGTCAGGGGAGGTGGAAGAGTATGAACTGAAGCCCAAGAGCCGGGTAGCAAAGGATCTGGCTGACAGGGTCGTAAAGATGATCGAAGATGCGTAAATCTCTTATTGTACTATTCATTCTGCTTACCCCGCTGCTGGTGACAGCACAGGAGTTCAGGTGCAACGTTCAGGTGATCAGCCAGCAGATTCAGGGTACCAATAAACAGGTATTCCAGACACTTCAGAATGCCATTTATGAATTTATGAACAACCGGGTCTGGACCGATCATGTCTATACCATGGAGGAGCGGATCGAGTGCAACTTCATGTTCAACATCACGGAACAGCCCTCGGCCGATGAGTTCAAGGGGACCCTTTCAGTTCAGGCAAGCCGGCCGGTGTTCAACACCAATTACACCACCACCACCCTGAACTTTATTGACAATG
This sequence comes from Bacteroidota bacterium, assembly GCA_024244665.1. The sequence continues at coordinate 2,951 of JAAEOI010000058.1, forward strand.
ACATCCATTTCAGGTATGTGGAGTTCTCCCCGCTTGAATTTGACTTCAATTCACATATTTCAAACCTTACCTCCATCCTCTCTTTTTATGCCTATTATATCCTGGGACTGGACTATGATTCTTTTGGGATGATGGGAGGTTCTCCTTATTTTAGTAGTGCTGAACGTATTGTGCTGAATGCACAGAATGCCCCTGAACCCGGGTGGAAGCCCCTGGATAACCTGGCCCATAAAAGCCGGTACTGGCTTGTTAAGGATATCCTTGACAGTGAATATGAGGGTGTCAGGCAGTTCAATTACCGTTATCACAGGCTGGGACTGGATACCATGGATGATGAAGTGGCTGAGGGCAGGGCTGAAATAACCAGCAGCCTTGAGCTCCTGCAGGGGGTGTACCGCAGCCGCCCCGATCCCTATATGTACCTTTTGAGCCTTCTGTTCAGTGCTAAGGTGGATGAGATTGTGGGTGTTTATTCCGAATCCTTTCCTGAGGAGAGAAACCGGGCACACCAGATCCTTATTGAAATAGACAAACCCAATACCAACAAATACAAAGCCATCCTGGAATCCACCTAGGCACGCTGCTTATGATTCAATCCCTCTACATTCGGAATTATGTGCTGATTGATGAACTGGAGATGCAGTTTTCTGAAGGCTTCACAACCATCACCGGTGAAACCGGGGCAGGGAAATCGATCCTGATGGGGGCCCTTTCACTGATTCTTGGCCATCGTGTGGATACTACGGTGTTGAAGTTAAAAGATTCAAAGTGCATTGTGGAGGGAGTATTTCAGACCGGTGAGGGCTTTCGCAGTTTATTTGAATCAAATGACCTTGATTTTGAACCGCTTTCCTCCATCCGCCGGGAAATTGCCCCGGGGGGGAAATCCAGGGCCTTTGTTAATGATACACCGGTAAACCTGCCTCTCCTCAGGGAGCTTGGCAGCCGGCTGGTGGATATCCATTCACAGCATCAGAACCTGCAGCTCAGTGAACACCAATACCAGCTGGATGTGATTGATTACCTGGCCATGACCAGGGGAGAGCTTTCGGAATACAGGCTGGTTTATGAGGCCTTCGGGGAGGCTGATCGTGAACTGGAAAAGGTACGAAGCGAAATCAACAGGATGAAAGAGGATCTGGATTTTATGCAGTTCCAATTTGATGAACTTCAATCCGTAAAGTTAAAGGAAGGCGAACTTGAAACCCTGGAGTCTGAATTCCAGAGGGCCGAGCACTCAGAGGAGATCGGGCAGGCACTTATTCAATCGGCCGAAATGCTGCTGCAGGAGAGTACGGGGATCCTTGATCAGCTCCGTGAGACCCTTGGTCAGCTTAGTAAAATATCCCCCTTTTTCACCCCCGCAGGTGAAATGGCAGAGCGAATGGAGTCTGCATATATCGAATTGAAGGATATCACATCCGATGTGGAGGATCAGGCCGGGAAGAGCGATATGGATCCGGCTAACCTTGCAAGACTGCAGGAACGGATCGATCTTCTGTTCAGCCTGATGCAGAAGCACAGGGTGCGTGATGTGGGTGAGTTGATTGCCCTCAGGGAGGAGCTGAACGGGAAGATCGAGGCGATCACCTTTTCCGATGAGAAGATCGCTCTGCTGGAGAAAAACAGGGCTGGTCACCTTGTGAAAATGCAGCGCCTCGCGGAACAGCTGCACAAAAAGCGCGCGACTGCAGGCAAAGAGATGGAGTTGCAGGTGGAGTCTCAGCTGAAAGAGCTGGGAATCGGCAATGCCAGATTTCATGTGGATGTGGCAAAGAAGTCGGAATTTGATTCCTATGGTTCCGATGAGATACGCTTCCTCTTCTCAGCCAACAAGCAGGTGGATATGGAGGAGGTCTCCCGGATTGCTTCCGGGGGGGAGGTATCCCGCCTGATGCTCTGTATCAAGGCCCTGGTATCGGACCGGAAGGAGATGCCCACCTTGATCTTTGATGAGATTGATACGGGGGTGAGCGGCGAAATTGCTGAGAAGGTGGGGGGAATTATGAAGAGAATTTCGGGCGACCGGCAGGTGATGTCGATCACACACCTTCCCCAGGTGGCATCAATGGGAAAAGAGCATTTCTCCGTCTTCAAAGAGGATACAGAGGATGCAAGCTATACACGTATCCGGAAACTTAACAAGAAGGAGCGGATCACCGAGATTGCAAGGATGCTTTCCGGCGAATCGCTTACTGAAGCGGCTCTTTCGAATGCACGCGTTTTACTTCGTGTTTAATTTATATCGCACAATCCTTACTTTTATTTGTTATTACGGCAGAAACCAACAATTCTAAATAATCTAACATGGCATACAATTTACTCAAAGGGAAAAAAGGAATCGTTTTCGGAGCGCTCAATGAGCAGTCTATTGCATGGAAAGTCGCCGAGAAGGCGCACGAAGAGGGCGCAGAAATCGTTCTCACCAATGCGCCCATCGCACTAAGAATGGGAACTATTAATGAGCTGGCCGAAAAGACCAATGCTAAGGTTATCTCAGCCGATGCCACCAGTCTTGAGGACCTGGAGAACCTGTTCAGCGAGTCCATGGAGATTCTGGGCGGGAAGGTTGACTTTGTACTTCACTCCATTGGAATGTCACCCAATGTGAGAAAGGGACTGGATTATGATGCCCTGAATTACGGATACTATCACAAAACCCTGGACATATCCGCTTTCTCCCTACATAAGGTTCTCAGTACAGCCCGGAAGGTAGATGCCATCAATGAATGGGGATCTGTGGTAGCTTTGTCCTATGTGGCTGCACAGCGGACATTTGCCGGTTACAATGATATGGCCGATGCAAAAGCAATCCTGGAATCCATTGCCCGTAGCTTCGGGTACATGTACGGCAGGTCCAAAAGAATCAGGATCAATACAGTTTCACAGTCACCCACGCCCACCACGGCGGGAAGCGGTGTAAGCGGCTTCGATAAACTGGAGGATTTTTCCGACAGGATGTCCCCGCTGGGTAATGCAACGGCCGATGAGTGTGCCGATTACTGCATCACCCTCTTCTCCGATCTGACCCGCAAGGTGACCATGCAGAACCTCTTTCATGATGGGGGGTTCTCCAGTATGGGTATGAGCTACAGGGCCATTGAGCAATACGAAAAAAGTTTCAAGGAGTGCCCCGAATAACTTTTTAGCTATATTGCGATTTCACATCGCAATCTCTTTCTTATGGGCGCAGTCATTATTGCAAGCTATTTTCTGATTCCGGCCTTTCTCCTTTTCTACAGTACCCGATTCTCCATTATTAATAAAATCGGGATTGTTGTATTCTGTTATGGAATAGGACTGGTAATGGGGAACATCAATATTATCCCTGATTCGATCTCCGGGGTTCAGGGTGACCTGATGGGAGTAAGTATCCTGCTGGGCATCCCGCTGGTTCTTTTCTCAGAGAATGTGGTGAAATGGGTCAAGATGGCAAAAACCACCTTTATTTCACTGCTGCTGGGCGTGGTTTCGGTGGTTGTCCTTGTATTTGTGGGTTACTTCATTTTCCGCGACACCATCCCTGAAATATGGAAGATATCTGGAATGATGATCGGAGTATATACCGGGGGTACGCCAAATCTGGCTGCCATTGCAAGAGGACTGGGCGTTGATGAGGAACTCTACATCCTTACCCATACGGCCGAACTGGTAATAGGTGCCCTGATCCTGCTCTTCCTGATCACTGCTGCCAAGCCTCTTTTTGGGAAATTCCTAAAGCCCTATAAGAAGAGTGAAACAGGAGCGGTTCAGCCTGATCTGGACGTAAGCGATTTTGAGAGCTATGAAGGATTCTTTAAAAAAGAGAACTTCCCGGGCATCCTGAAGGCATTTGGTGTAGCCGTGGTGATTTTCGGCATCGGATTTGGAATGACACAATTGTTCGAGGGTGATGCCAAGGATACAGCCGCAGTGCTTACGGTGACAACCCTGGGGATAGTAGCCTCATTGATACCGGCGGTCAACCGGATTAAAAGTTCCTTCCAGCTTGGGATGTACTTCATCTATATATTCTGTATCATCGTCGCTTCGAAGGCCGATCTGCTGGCCCTGTTCAACGTAGAGAATGTGAGCCTGATGGTGAACCTTCTACTCTACATTGCACTGGTGATTGTGGGATCTTTACTACTCCATGCCCTGCTCTCCTGGATATTCAAAATCAATGTGGATGAATACATCATTACTTCCACTGCTCTCTCCAATTCACCTCCCTTTGTACCTGTTGTTGCAGCAGCATTAAAGAATAAGGAGGTTGTGATTCCGGGGATGATCATAGGGGTGATAGGCTATGCCATCGGGAATTATCTTGGGGTGGCCATTGCCTACCTGCTCAGGTAGGATTGCTATATAACATTCATTGTTGAGTTTTCATTTTCCTATCTTCGTAGCATGAGACAGGTGTTGATAAATATTGCCAGCCTGCTGATGGTTGAGCAGGAGCCAAAGGCTTATGTGCAAGGGGCTGAAATGCAAAAAACCGGTAACATTGATAATGCGTGGCTGGTTATTGAAAATGGACGAATCGACTGCTTTGGCCAGGGTGAGGTAATCCCGTTTTCAGGCGATGAGGTGATCGATTGCAAAGGGGGGATTGTGATGCCTGCATTTTGTGATTCCCACACCCACCTGGTGTACGCCGGGAGCCGGGAGCTGGAATATGAGGATAAAATCAGAGGATTTTCTTACGAGGAGATTGCAAAAAGGGGAGGGGGGATCCTCAATTCTGCCGCCCTTTTGTCAGAAACTACCGAAGATGAGCTATACCGGCAGTCTCTGCCGAGAATCCGGGAGATTATAAGGTCGGGGACCGGTGCGGTGGAGATCAAGAGCGGATACGGACTGAACCCTGAGGATGAGCTGAAAATGCTCCGGGTGATCCGCAGGCTGAAGGAGGAGACCCCAGTGACCATTAAATCCACTTTCCTGGGTGCCCATGCGGTTCCGGCTGCCTATAAGTTGGACCAGGATAAATATGTGGATCTGGTGGTCCGTGAGATGATTCCGGCCGTGGCCGCTGAGGAGCTGGCCGATTACATAGATGTGTTTTGCGACCGGGGTTTCTTTACGGTGGAGCAGACCGCAAGAATCCTGGAATCAGGATTAAAGTATGGCATGGTTCCCAAGATTCATGCCAATGAGCTGGACTTCTCGGGCGGGATTCAGGTGGGAGTTAAACATGGAGCCAGATCGGTGGACCACCTGGAGTTTACTGGTGAGGATGAATTGAGGGTTTTGAGTGAAAGCGCCACAATGCCAACTATTCTCCCGGGTGCCTCCCTCTTCCTGGGGATCAGCTATGCCCCTGCGCGGAAAATGATTGAAGCTGGACTTCCGGTGGCGCTGGCCTCCGATTACAATCCCGGATCTTCACCATCAGGGAATATGGAGTTGATTATGTCGCTGGGCATTATGCAGTTGAAAATGCTTCCAGTCGAAGTCCTTAATGCGGTTACAGCCAACGGAGCCTATGCTATGGGCCTGGAGGATACGCACGGAACCATTACTCCAGGAAAAAAAGCCAACCTGATTGTGACCAAAGCCATGAGCAGTTTCGGGTTCATGCCCTATTCCTACGGTGCCAGCCAGATCAGTAAGGTTATATTAAACGGAAAAATCCAATCATAAAAATATGAGTCAGATTATTGAATGCATTCCCAACTTCAGTGAAGGCAGGGATATGGAGGTGATTAAACAGATCACGGACAGGATTGAGGCTGTGGAAGGGGTAAAACTGCTGGATGTGGATCCGGGCAAAGCAACCAACCGGACAGTGGTAACCTTTGTAGGAGCCCCGGGGCAGGTGATGGAGGCTGCCTTCCAGGCTGTGAAGCTGGCATCTCATATAATCGATATGTCGGTGCAGTCGGGTGAACACCCGCGTTTCGGAGCCACTGATGTCTGCCCGCTGGTTCCTGTTTCGGGGATCACAATGGAGGAGACGGTGGATTATGCCAGGGAGCTGGCCGGGCGTATTGGAAAGGAGATTTCCATTCCTGTTTACTGTTACGAGAATGCGGCATTTACAGAGGAGAGGAGAAATCTGGCCACTGTGAGGTCGGGAGAATACGAGGGACTGAAGGAGAAACTTTCAGATCCGGTCTGGAAGCCCGATTTCGGACCGGCAGAGTTTATTCAACGGACCGGTGCACTGGCAGTGGGTGCAAGGGATTTCCTGGTGGCCTATAACATCAACCTGAATACCACCTCCACCCGCAGGGCCAATTCCATTGCTTTTGATGTGCGGGAAAGGGGGCGTACAAAAAGAGAGGGGAATCCCCTCACAGGGAAGATTGTGAAGGATGGCAACGGGAAACCGGTGATGATCCCCGGGAGCCTGAAGGCGGTGAAGGCCATTGGCTGGTTTATAGAAGAGTATGGGGTTGCACAGATATCCATGAACCTGACCAACATATCTGTAACGCCGGTTCATGTGGCCTTTGATGAGGTATGCATGAGTGCACAGAGCAGGGGGATCCGGGTCACCGGATCGGAACTGGTTGGACTTGTTCCCCTGAATGCCATGCTGGAAGCGGGGCGCTATTTTCTGAAGAAACAACAACGTTCCACCGGGGTGTCGGACAGCGAATTGATAAAAATCGCGGTGAAATCAATGGGACTGGATGAGCTGGGCCCCTTCGATCCGGGGGAGAAGATTATCGAGTACCAGTTAAAAGAGAGCACAGGAAAAAGTCTTGTGGAGATGAGCCTTACGGAATTTGTGGAGGAGACCGCTTCTGAGTCTCCCACACCCGGGGGCGGATCGATCAGTGCCTACATGGGTGCTATGGGCGCAGCACTCGGAACCATGGTGGCCAACCTCTCCTCACATAAAAGGGGCTGGGACGAAAGGTGGGAGGAGTTTTCTGACCATGCCGACAGAGGGAAAGCAATCCAGGAGGAGCTTCTGGTCCTGGTGGATGAGGATACCAATGCCTTTAACCTGATCCTGGAGGCCTTCGCTTTGCCAAAGAAAACCGATGAAGAGAAGAGGATCAGGCAGGAGGCCATTCAGACTGCTACTATTCATGCCATTGAGATTCCCTTCAGGGTGATGAATACTGCATTTGGCGGTTTTGAACTGGCAGGGGCCATGGCCCGGAACGGGAATCCCAACAGCGTAAGCGATGCCGGTGTGGGGGCTCTAGCCCTGCATACCTGTATCCAGGGTTCCTGGCTGAATGTGAAGATCAATGCTGCCGGACTGGAAAACCATCCCCGGGTAAAAGAGATACTCCGGAAAGGTTCAGAGCTGGTTCCGGACTCCGGGGCAGCACTTGAAAAGATCATTGAGTATGTAAATAATACCATCAGTCAATAACATTTATCCTGCACTGCTGTTTTATTTATACATAAGTGCTATTTTCGCTATCCATGAAGCGCCGTTTTACCATTATTATTTTTCTGGCTCTTGCCCTTGGGGTATCAGCGCAGGAGCAGTTGATCCGGGAGGAGTCTTTTGTCAGTCGCATGGAGTCGGTCAGCACACTTCCCCCTAACCCGGAGGAGCGCAGGGCGGTTCAGGTGGCCAATGGATTGGGAATCCCCACCAGGCTGCTCTATCCTGATGGGCGCATTGTGGCGGTTCGCCGGATTAACAGCAATGGGAAACCGGAATACCTGACCACACTGAACAAGAATGCCGCCGGCACTGTTTCAACCAGTAAGGTCTGGCTAAATGGTGGGGCAGGACTGAACCTGAGTGGTGAAGGACTGGTGGTGGGTGTCTGGGATGGGGGAGTTGCCCGCTCCACCCACCAGGAGTTCGGGAGCAGGGCGCGGATCATGAACCCGGCTGCCGAAGAGGTAGGTCACGCCACGCATGTAAGCGGGACAATTGCTGCCTCGGGGGTGGATAGTGACGCCAGGGGAATGGCCGGCAAGGTTGTCCTGGAGGCCTACGACTGGGATAATGATCTTCAGGAGATGAGGCAGGCAGCGGCCGACGGTTTGCTGCTCTCGAACCACTCTTACGGCTTTATCGTAGGATTTGATTTTGATGATGATGAGGATCGCTGGCAATGGTGGGGTGACACGGATGTCAGTGAGGAGGAGGACTATAACTTCGGTTACTACCACGGGGAAGCAAAATTCTACGACGAAATTGCCTACAGCCACCAAAACTACCTGATCGTGAAATCTGCGGGTAACGACAGGGGCGAGGGCCCATCCCCGGGTGCAGAACATTTTGTATGGGTGGATGGCGAATGGGAATCCTCCACCGCGGTTCGGCAGAGGGATGGCGGAGATGATGGCTATGGGTGTCTCGGACCGGTGTCCACTGCAAAAAACATTATGGTGGTCGGATCTGTGAGGGACCTGCCCAACGGATATGGTGGCCCTGAAAGTGTCAAGATTGCCGGCTATTCTGCTTTCGGTCCCACCGATGACGGCCGCATCAAGCCCGATGTGGTTGGGAACGGAGAGTCCCTCTGGTCTTCCTATTCGGGCGGCGATGATAAATACCGGAACACTTCAGGGACCTCCATGTCGGCTCCTAATGTGACCGGCTCCATGCTCTTGCTGCAGGAACACCATCAAACAGTATATGGAAGCTATATGAAGTCCGCCTCCCTCAAAGGGCTGGTCCTTCATACGGCCGATGATGCAGGGAATATTGGTCCTGATTATATCTTTGGCTGGGGTTTGATGAATACAGAAAGTGCTGCTGCTGTGATCAGCAACACCGATTATCAGCAGATACAGGAACATACCCTGGATGACCAGGAAGAGGTAAGACTTCGCCTCTTCTGTGACGGCTCGGAACCGCTTCGGGTGACCCTCAGCTGGACCGACCTGGCAGGGCAGGTTCCTTCTGAATCACTTAATCCAACCAACCGGATCCTGGTGAATGACCTGGATATGCGGGTCACCCGGGAGGTGGATGGACTGGAATACAGGCCCTTCGTGCTGGATCCTGTTCAGCCTTCCTTACAAGCCACAACCGGTGATAATATCCTGGATAACGTGGAGCAGGTGTTTCAGTACACACCTGAAAAGGGCTTTTATGAGATCGTGGTGCGGCACAAAGGGACGATCAAACAGGGCAGACAAAATTTTTCGCTGATTATTTCAGGACTTTCAAGTGAATTTTTTGCTTCGGGAACCGACCAGCTGACCGACAACAATGGGGCATTCTTCCTCACCTCCTCCGGGGAGTACCTGCCCGGCATGGATGCTGGCTGGCTGATTACGCCAGAAAACGGGCAGCCTGTCTCCCTGTCTTTCAGTCATTTTGACACGGAGGCGGATCATGATATTCTTACGGTGTACGATGGGGGCGGTGCTGCTGCACCGGTCCTGGCACAGTTTTCCGGTGTGCTTTTAAACAGTGACACCCTGGTTCAGGGCACGGGCGATTCACTGTTTGTCTCTTTTCACTCCGATGATCAGAACCAGGGGGAGGGATTTACTGCATCCTATTGTACCACTCCACCGGAGGGTGAGTTCCTGGTGGAGGGTGAATCTTTTCCCTGCACAGCTTCCACCGAAATTTATGTGGTTTCCGGACAGGATGGTACTCTTTATAACTGGCTGGTGCCGGCAGACTGGGAGCTTCTGGAAAGCGGCCGTAATTATGCTGAAGTGGGGACCGGTACAGTGAGCGGGTCTCTGCAGGTTGAGCCATATAACCGCTGTGGTGAATCGGCCGGGGCAGGGATAATTGTTCAGTCACTCCAGTCAGCACCGCATCCGGAAGGGTTTACCGGCGATACCGTATTGTGTGTCGGGGAACCAGGGGTCCTCTCAGTGGATAGCCTGGCCGGAGCAACCTATGAGTGGATGCTCCCTGTTAACTGGCAGGGCAGTAGTGAATCCAATGAAATCTCCTTCATTCCCTCCCCGGACCAGGGTGAGGTCAGGGTAAGCGCACGCAACTCCTGCGCTTATGGAGATACCCTTGCCATTCCTATCCTGTTGAAAACCGTTCCCGGCGACACTCCCCTCTTTTCGGTATATGATAAGATTTGCAAGAGCTCGGTTGGGCTCTTCTACCTGGTGCCGGAGGAGGGTGCTGAATATCAGTGGAGTGTGGAGGGGGACTGGACCATAGCCGGAGAAGACCAGGCGGATACTGTGGAGGTCCTGGTGGGGATGAGTTCCAATTACCTTTTCGTGGATGCGGTGAATGAGTGCGGTTCAAAGATAACCAGTCGTTTTTTCCTTGCGTCCGATCAGCCCGATCAACCGCTGCTAATCGAGACAGGCAGTGTTTATGATTATCTCAGGGAACTGAAGGTGCAGAATGCTACTGACTACAGCCTGATCCAATGGTACCTTAACAGTAGCTTAATCAACAGTCCCATGGCAACAGGCCCCACCTATGTGGCTTATATCCCGGGAACCTATTCGGTGGGTGTGACTAACCGTGACGGATGTACTCTCCTGCAGGAGTGGCAGGATGGGATCGAGATCTCAGGACCGGATGCGCTTTACGCAGTGTTTGCAGGCTCGGACGGTGCCCTGATTGTCCATAATACAGCTGAAACGGATGCAACTCTGAATGTGTATGATTACCAGGGCAGGCTATTGATGATCATTGATATTGAGCCCGGGTATAATGAGGTTCCCACCTCTCTGACCGGTGTCTGCCTTGTGTCTGTCAGGGGCGAGGGTAAGCTGTATGTCACCAGGCTGTTTCTCCGGTAGATATACCGTTTCCTGACCCATTTTAATTTTTCACAACCCGGATTGCGGTCTCTTATCTGTTAATTTCCATGTAGTTTAATACGGTTTCCCAAGCATTGACAGGGTATAGAAATGTTAATAAGCGTTAAAGAGTATGCTTTTTTTTTTAAATTCGCTACTCAAGAGTCGGGTGATCTAGTTATCAAATATTAAACCTAAAACCTTAATCTATGAAAAGATTAACGATACTTTTTGCATTTTTTGTGCTGTTGGGTACTGCCCTGCAGGCACAGGGAGTGCTGATTACGGGAATCGTTACCGAAGCCGATGATGGCTCATCGCTTCCAGGTGTATCAGTAGTGGTTCAAGGAACCACCATTGGTGCAGTAACTGATTTTGAAGGCAACTATTCTATTATAACACCTGAATCATCCAGCGTGCTGGTATTCAGTTTTGTGGGTATGAGAACTGCTTCTGTTGAAGTTGGTAGCCAGACCACGATTGATGTGGTACTTGAAATCGACGCTGTGGGTATTGATGAAGTGATGGTAGTTGCCTATGGTACTGCCAAGAAGTCTTCCTTTACCGGTTCAGCCGAGAATATCTCGCAGGACAAGATTGACAATATCCAGGCAACCTCTGTTTCCAAGCTTCTTGAAGGAGCTACTGCAGGTATCCAGACAACCAGCTCTGGCGGTCAGCCTGGATCAAATGCAGGAGTCCGGATCCGGGGTATTGGTTCAATAAATGCTTCCAGCAGTCCTCTCTATGTTGTGGATGGTGTTCCCTTTGAAGGAACTCTGAATTCTCTGAGTACAGATGATATTGCAAGCATTACTGTTCTGAAGGATGCTACCGCAGCTGCACTTTATGGTGCACGTGGGGCCAACGGTGTAATTGTGATTACAACCAAAAAAGGCTCATCCAGCAAAATGAGTGTATCTCTGAAGGTGCGTAACGCGTGGACCAGCAGGGCCATACCCGAATATTCCAGAATGAACCAGAAGGACTACTACGAAGCCATGTGGGACAGTTACCGTAACGGTTTAATGGACCTGTCTGGTTTTGACCAGGAAGCTGCTGACTCCATTGCCTCTTTTGGTTATACCGGAGCTGCCGGTCCGGGGGTAACCCTGAACAATACTGTGGGCAAACTGGGAAACTACAATGCCTACGATGTGGATCCCATGGATCTGATCGGACTTGACGGAAAGTTGAATCCCAGTGCCAATCTCCTGTATAACCAGGACTGGCAGGATGAACTTATCGGACGTGGTTACAAGCAGGATTACAACCTGGCCATGAACGGTGGTGACGAGCGCAGTCTCTACTTTGTATCCCTTGGATATGTAAATGAGGACGGGATGCTCGAAAATTCCAATTTTGAGCGTTTCACTGCCAGGGTAAATGCCGAATCTCAGGTGAAGGATTGGCTGAAGCTTGGAATGACAACCAATGCGGCCATGTATTCATATGACGAATTCATTGATGATGGTAGTTTTACATCCAACCCTTTCTACTATACCAGGGTGATGGGGCCTATCTACCCAATGAATGTATATGAAACAGCCGGTGCCAATGCAGGCAGCATTGCCGTTGATTCTGAAGGGAGTCCCCTTTATGACTTTGGATCGGGAGAGATGATGTTCCCTTCCAATGATTTTGGAATGTTACCTGGTATCCGTCCCTATGCAGGGAACTCAAACCTCGGAGCCTCACTGGTTCTTGATGAGCGCGGTGCCAAGGTAGACAATGTCTCTACTCGGACTTTTGCTGAGATTGCCATTATCAATGGTTTAAAATTCAGAACCAACCTGAGTGTTGACTATAACGGTAGATACAGGACCACCTACCAGAATCCGCAATATGGAGATGCTGCTCCCTACGGACGTATCACCAAAAGGTATGACAGAAGATTTGCTTTCACCTGGAACCAGTTGCTGACCTTCACGAGAGACTTTGGCATGAACAGCATTGATGTGCTGGCCGGTCATGAAAATTATACGTACCGATTCAACCGCCTTGAAGCAACAAGAATCACTTTCCCGTTTCCGGGGATCACTGAATTAGCTGGTGCCTCTACCGGTGAAGGATCCACCTCCTATGAGAACAACGACCGCATTGAAAGTTTCCTGGGAAGGGTTAACTATGACTATGCAGATAAGTACTATATTTCTGCCAGTGTACGTAGCGATGGTTCTTCGCGCTTTCATCCGGATACCCGCTGGGGTACTTTCTGGAGTGTTGGTGGCAGCTGGAGAGTCAGCGAAGAGAGTTTCCTGCAGATTGATTGGATCAACACGCTGAAGTTTAAAGTCAGTTATGGTGAGCAGGGAAATAATGAAATGATGGATGACAACGGAGTTACATTGTACTTTCCCTATCAGGGACTCTTTGATCTTGGTGTGGACAACAATATCTATCCCGGAGCAATTGCTTCCTCACTGGAATTGACTTCATTAATCTGGGAGAAGAACAAGAACTTCAACACGGGTGTTGAGTTTGCACTATTCAACAGGGTGCGGGGTAGCTTTGAGTACTTCGTAAGAAGCTCTGATAACCTCCTCTTTGATGTTCCAAATCCAATGACCAATGGTATTCTCAGGAGCTGGGCAAATATTGGCGCGATGGTGAACAAAGGTGTGGAAGGTATAATTTCGGCTGATGTTGTGAATGGAGAGAGCTTCAAATGGATGATTGATTTAAACATCACCCATTACAATAACGAGGTTACCGACCTGCCGCAGGAAGAGATTATCCGTGGTACCAAGAAGCTGATGGTCGGACATTCGGTTTACGATTTCTACCTGAGAGATTTTGCAGGTGTGGATGCCGAAACAGGCTTCCCTCTCTATTGGAAAGATGTGATTGAGGTGGATGGTGCCGGAGATCCTGTGCAGGATGATGACGGGGATCCCGTGAAGACCGGTGAGAAGCTTCTGACCACCGATGCCACCAATGCCGACAGGTACTATGTGGGTTCAGCCATTCCGAAAATTTACGGTGGTCTGACCAACTCATTCCAGTTTGGTGGACTTGACCTCTCAATTTTCCTGACCTACTCCCTCGGGGGTGATTTCAACGATGGAATATACAGAACCCTGATGAGTGAAGGAGATTACGGACAACAGTTCCATACCGATATTAATGATCGCTGGACCGAGCCGGTTTCAACCTCAGGATTGCCCAGTGCAGCAGATTATGATGACGAGGACGTCACTCATTACTACATTGCAGACGGTATTCCAAAGGTCTCCAATGGAAATACAGATATCAACTACAATTCCAACAGGTTCCTTACCGATGCAAGCTATTTGAACCTGAGGAATATTACTCTGGGATATACATTACCAAAGAATTTGACCACCAGGTTTGGTGTGAGCTCCCTCAGGGTGTTTGCTACCGCAGATAACCTGAAGATCTGGTCGAAGAGACAGGGAATGGATCCGCAGCAGAGTTTCAACGGTATATCAGATTACACCTATATGCCGGTGAAAACCTTTACTGTTGGGTTAAACGTAACATTCTAATTTATTAATACGCGAACATTATGAAAAAGATACGTTCAATTATTATCATACTTGCGTCGGCAGTGTTGATGTTTTCCTGTTCTGAGGAATACCTCGACACTACTCCGACAGATGCAGTATCTGCCGATATGATCTTTCAGACCACCCAGGGTGCAAATGTTGCATTGAACGGTATTTACCGATGGTTCTACTGGTATCATGGTGTCGGTCATGACGACTTCAGCTATAAAGCGCTGGATATCAAATGTGACCTTATGGGAAATGATATGAAAGTCTTCTCCGAGGGTTATGGCTGGTTTATTTTTGAATATAAGTATATCGACCGGGGAAATCCGGGAGATGAAACCACCACCTGGATTGCATGGAAACTCAATTATGAAGTGATTTTCAATGCAAATATTATTCTTTCTAAAATTGATGATGCAGTGGGTCCTCTTGAAGAGAAGAATGCCATCAAGGGACAGGCTTATGCTCTCAGGGCCTATGCTTACTTCAACCTGGCGCAGTGGTATGGTCCTACCTTTGTTGGCAACCAGGCTGAACCCTGTGTACCCATCAAAGTTCTGCCCGATGAGGTGCACGCACCCATTGCCTCTGTTGGAGAAGTTTTCAACCAGGCAAAAAGTGATATCGCTGAGGCGGTCAGGTTTTATAATGAGCCCGGTACGGTCGACCGCGAAGCCAAGTCACAGGTTGATATCAGTGTTGCTCTGGGGATCCAGGCAAGGATTGCACTTGTGATGAATGAGTGGGATCTGGCAATAAGTGCTGCTCAGGGTGCACGTACTGCACATTATGGGGATGCTGTTGAGCAACCATTAATGAGCACTGACGATTACCAGGCTGGTTTCAAGGATGTGGAGAATGGTGAGTGGATGTGGGGGATGGATGTGAACAACGAGCAGGCTACCATTTATGCCTCCTTCTTCTCTCACATGGATCCCATAAAATTTTCATACGCCAGTCTTGGCCTGCAGAAGCAGGTTACTGTGAATATGTATGATAATATCCCTGACACAGATGTAAGAAAATCTGTGGTTGTATCTCCGCAGAATGAAATTGACAGTATCATCTGGGCTGAAACAGGTCAACTTGTTCCCGCTTATTCCAGTTATAAATTTAGTACAGGCGGAAGCTGGGCATCCGATTATGTGTTAATGCGTGCTGCTGAGATGTACCTGATCGAAGCTGAAGCAGCTTCAGAAATTGGACTTGACGCTGCTGCACAGGTTGCGTTGAACGCAATTCTGGAGGCACGTGATCCGGGCACTACCACTTCAAACACCGGTCAGGCACTCAAGGATGAGATTTACTGGCAGAGGACATTGGAGCTCTGGGGTGAAGGTATAGGCCTTTTTGACCTGAAACGCAAGAATATGCCACTTGCCAGGGTCGGGCACGATCCTACACTTTGTGTGGAGACTGATATCCCTGCAGGAGATTATCGTTTTAGCCTGCGTATCCCTCAGTGGGAGATTGACGCCAACGATAATATATCGGAAGCCGATCAGAGGGATTAATCCTGATACCAGGTATACATCATACCAATTTGTTGAAAAAGGGGGCTTCGGCCCCCTTTTCTGTGTATGGAATATGCTCTGTTAATTTCTTTTTTCTGAGCAGTGCCCTGATCCCAAAAGAAAATCAATCTAAATAGCCCCCCGTAAGCCGCATTAAACAATCCATGACGTCTGTTGTATTAGTCATGAGTAGTCAGTAAATCAGCATGTTAAGAAATCATGTTATTTAGCATATTTCCGCTGTATTGTGCACTATGACTGTTTTTTAGCGCTTAATCTTCTGAAAGCCCCGTCAATATTGACATGTTGAATATTTTGTGTTTGATTTTCTTTTTATATATTTGGTTCCTTAGAGTCAAGTGCAAATACTTATTAAACCTAAAACTTTAATCTATGAAACGATTTGTTTTCGTATTGGCACTCCTGTGTTTTGTTGGATTTAACCTAATCCACGGACAAGGTGTGCAAGTGACGGGTAGTGTGATCAGTGCCGATGACGGTACTGCGTTGCCCGGTGTGTCAGTTGTTGTACAAGGTACGACGATTGGTGCAGTCACAGATTTTGAAGGGAATTATTCAATCACAGTTCCTGATGCATCAGCCACGCTGATGTTCAGTTTCGTGGGTATGCTTACCCAGGAAGTGCCCCTAAACGGACAGACACAGGTTGATGCAATTCTCGAATCAACCTCAACTGAACTGGACGAGATTGTGGTTACTGCCCTTGGTATTTCCAGGGATAAAAAGGCAATTGGTTATGCAACAACCGAAGTGTCAGGACAGGACATTGCCGATACTAAAGTGATTAACCCCATGAATGCATTGCAGGGAAGGGTTGCCGGTGTCGATGTTTCAACTGCACCTGGACCAGGGGGTACCCAGAATGTCCTTATCCGGGGTGCATCATCCTTTGGTAACAACCAGCCACTTTATGTGGTGGATGGGGTTCCCCTTGTGAATAATCAGAACAGGGGTGGTGATAACCTTAATTTCGGGATTGACTTCGGATCGGGTATCAACGCTTTGAACCCGGATGACATTGAGAGCATGACGGTACTGAAAGGTGCAGCTGCAACTGCACTTTATGGAAGCCGGGCTGCAAATGGTGTTATCTTCATTACTTCGAAAAAAGGATCAGATACCGGTGGGAAAATGAATATCAATTATGATGGTGCATTTTCACTTTCCAGGATTGGAAGGATTCCTGAGCGTCAGGACATCTTTGGTCAGGGCTGGAGCGGTTACCATGCGCTTAATGAGAATGGTAACTGGGGATCAAAATATACCGGTGAGGAAAGGTTATTTGGTTATGTTGTAGATAACAGTCAGATGCTCAAGCCTTATGAATTTGTTGAATCCAGGGTTAGGGATTTTTATGACCTGGGTCAGAACCTCAAGAATTCACTTTCTTTATCAGGTGGTAATGAAAATACTACCTATTATGTATCGGCTTCCCAGAATAGTATAGACGGTGTTTATCCCGGTGCAGTCGATGTATATGATCGCACCACTCTTTCAACAAGGGGTGAGCACAGGTGGAAGACCGTGAAAATAAGTTCAAGTTTGAATTGGTCAACTGAAGAACAAATGGGTGTTCCCTCCGGACAGGGTAATACTGTATTCAGGAGTCTTTGGGAAATTGCGGAAGACTATTCCGTTGTTGACATGGCTGATTATAATAATAAATTCTGGAATCTGGATAACTATTTTACAAATTATGGTGTTAATCCCTATTTCTCCCTGAATGAAAATGGTTCTAGACAGAATAAGAACAAAATTTTCGGGAAAGTACAGGTGGACTGGAATATATTAGAATCACTGAAGGCTACCTATCGTTTTGGTGGTGACTATGAGAATTCAATCAGTGAAACATGGATTGGGAAAATTGTTATTCCGGAAAGCGCTCCTTCGTTTAATTCAAATAAATTGGATCCTGGCAGCTTCAATAATGCACAAAGAGTCAGGTTTGAGACAAACCATGAAGCTTTTCTGAACTTTTCAAAATCATTTGGAAAGCTGGACCTTGATGTGCTGGCCGGGGTGAATTATAACGAGCGCTCCTACAAGGGGCTGTTTGGTAACTTGTCCTCTCTGGACGTTCCGGGATTCTATACGCTTGGCAACGGCACTGTTGACGCGGTCGCCTCACAGAATGCTCAATTCAGGAGACTTTGGGGTGTTCTGGCTAATGTGGATTTGAATTATGATAGAATTTACTATGTGACTCTCTCGGGCAGGAACGACCATTCTTCTACCCTTCCTTTGGAAAACAACAGTTACTTCTATCCTGGAGCAACTGCCAGTGTCATTGTCTCAGAGTTACTGAATCGTTATGGCAATGGAGCAGGACCTATTGAATTTGCCAAATTGAGGGTTGCTTACGGATGGACCGGTAATGATGCTCCACCAAACGTAATTTATCCTACTTATATAGTAGGTGGTTCCAATAATCCTGGATACCCGGGAGTGGATGACCTCCTTTTCCCTCTGTATGGTGTAAATTCTTGGATGGTTTCCAATACCCTGGGTAGCCCTGATCTCGCTCCTGAGATTACAAAGGAATTTGAAGTGGGTGCTGAAATGATCTTTTTCCAGAATCGGTTAGGATTCGAGTTTTCCTATTACAATAAGGTAACCGAGGGTCTGATCAGTGCTCAGCCACTGGATCCTTCCACAGGGTATACACGCATCACATCCAATATTGGAGATGTGCAGAACATAGGTGTTGAGGCCCTGATCTATGGATCACCAGTAAGAACCAACAATTTTGAATGGAGCATCAGCGCCAACTATTCTCAGAACAGGAATGAGGTGCTTGAACTGGCCGAAGGAGAAATTTTCCTAGGTGGGTACGGCGGACTGAGTATTGTTGCCATAAAAGGAGAAGAGTTGGGACTTTTCAAGGCCCAGGTTACTCAAACAGTTATGATTGATGGTGAGGAAAAAACTGTTGTAGACGGTGCGGGTATTCCCTTGGATACTCCCGATGAGGTAGTGATGAAAGATAGGAGTATTAATGAGAAATTCCGTGCGGGTTTGACAAACACTTTCCGTTATAAAGGATGGACGCTTTCCGGAACCCTCGACCTCCGTTATGGTGGATATATCTATTCTTATCAGAAGGATTATATGGGATGGACCGGAAGCGGACCTGAAACAGTGTTTAACGATCGTAATCCTTTCGTTGTTCCCAATTCGGTTCAGCAACTTGCCGATGGTACTTATGTGGAAAATTCCACACCTGTTGCAACTTCAGACTCTCATACTTTCTATACCGATGGTGCCTTTGACAGGGGTAGAGATTTCCTTCTTGACCGTTCATACCTGAAGCTTCGTACTATGAGGCTTACTTATCAGTTACCTTCATCAATTGTACAGCAAATCAAACTTCAAAGTGTCAAGGTTTCCTTGATTGCATCCAATATTCTGTTATGGACACCTGTTGAAAATCAGTACATTGATCCTGAAACCACCACTTTTGGTAACGATGTTTCTGCAAAATTTGGTGAATTCGGTGCCGGACCAACCAACCAGGTATTTTCTGTTGCGTTAACTCTTGCATTTTAAAAAAACTGGAATTATGAAAAAGATAAAAATTATATTTCTGTCACTCCTCGTTATTTTGACTATGGGGGGGTGCAGCGATTGGCTTGATGTTAATCGCAATCCAAATGCCCTGTCTGAGACAGATAATGCGGAGATAGTAATCCCGGCAGCTCAGATGAATATTGCAAATGCTCTCATGGGCTGGGATATCGGTTTTGCCGGAGCTTTCTATTCGCAATACTGGACCCAGATTCATATCGCCTCTCAGTATAAGTTTCTGGATGAATACGAGGAGACCGATTTTGAAGATGCTTACAATAACCTTATACCGGGTGCACTGAACGATTTACAGAGAATTAAATCGATTTCCGAAGAAGGTGAAGGTGAGTATTTTTTAGCTGAAGTTTTGTCTATTTACACCTGGCAGTTGATAACTGACCTATGGGGTGATATCCCTTATTCTGAGGCCTTAGGAGGAGAAGAAGGTACTTTCTCGCCCAAGTTTGATACCCAGGAGTCAATTTATACGAATCTTCTTCAGCGAATCGATGCTCTGCTTGCAGCTGATTACTCAAGAGCAAACCTTATTGCCACATATGATTTTATTGGCGAAGGTGATATGGACATGTGGATGGCATTTGCCAAATCGTTGAAACTTAAGTTGATGCTTCGTCTTTCCGAAACTTCCGCTTATGCCAATGCTTCAGTTCTTGCATATGTGCAGCAGGGAGGATTCCTTTCAAGCAATGCTGAGATTCCCGGAGCAGTTTGGGAAGCCAGGGATAGTAAACAACATCCAATGGTAGAGTTTAATACCGGAGCTGCCGGTTACATCAGTGGCAATGTGATTGCCAGCCGTACCATGATTGAGTATCTGTTTGTTAATGCAGATCCAAGGATTGATGCGCTGTATGATGCACCTTCAAGTGGAACGCATAAGGGATCATTCCAGGGTGACTTTGCAGCTGACAACAGTGTGGATTCAGATGGTAATGGAACTCCTGACGCTGAGGAGGAATACAGTACGGTTTCATTTCCTACTGCTACTCCGCTTCCTTTTATGACAGACTGGGAGATCCTGTTTAACATTGCTGAGGTTTATGCTCGAGCTAACATGAATGCAGAGGCCAAGACAGCTTATGATGCCGGTGTTGCCGCTTCATTTGCTTATTGGGGTTTAAGTGGTTCCATCACCGGTGCAGGAGAGTATGCCGAATGGCCAGGTGGTACGCTTGAGGAAAACATTGAGCAGATCTCCCTGCAAAGGTGGATCGCATTCTGCAAAACACAGCATGCTGAAGCATGGCTGAGCCGCAACAGAACCAAGTATCCGGCAGTGGATCCTATTGATATTGCCTCTGACCGCTCCTTTGCACATACGAACTTCCCTGTAGGGAATTTAACCCTGTCGGTGGCTGGACGATCCAGGCTAAGTGATCGTCTTCCTGCATCTCCGATTTATCCCAATTCGGTGATTACCCGAAACACAACTAAACCCTCTCAGAAAACCAGTATGGCCGAGAAGGTATGGTGGGATCAAAAAGCAGGTATTTAGAAACATCTAAATTGATAAAGAATGAAAACAACCATAAGAATCTTATTATTGTTTGTCCTTGCTCTTTCACTCACTAATTGTGAGAAGGACCTTGAGTCAGAAGGACTGTTCAGAATTACCTATTATGCAGAGATAACTCTGGAAGGTGGAAATATATCAATCCCTATCGGTGGAACTTATACCGAACCTGGTTTTGCAGGTGAGGAAAATGGGGTAGATAAAACCTCTGATATTGTTGTATCCGACGATATTGATGCATCTGTCATCGGAGTATATTCTGTTGATTATGCTCTTGAGAATGCAGATGGATATTCTACCGGTGCCTCAAGAACAGTAGTGGTTTATGACCCTGCTGCTCCTGAAGATGATTTTTCAGGAACCTACAGTACTGCCATTGTCAGAACTGAAGGTGACGGAACAAATCCGAGAGATTATGCAGCAGAAACCACCATCACTAAACTGGGACCCGGATTTTTCGAGGTGTCATGCTTGTTAGGTGGAACTTACTCAATTGGTTACGGATACGGATCGGCTTATGCTATGCATAGTTATTACATCCTGAATGCCGATTATACCCTTACGCTGATATCTGGTGATGTTGCAGGTTGGGGCGATAGCGCGGAAGGTTTCCAGAATGGTGTATATGATCCTGGAACTGGACTTCCTTATTGGGAAACGATCTATGCCAATGGTGATATCTATGCTGTAACATGTTCAAATTAAGGATAAAAAAGAGAAGATATGAAAAAGAACATAATATTCTTACTAAGCTTATCACTACTTGTCGGACTGATGAGTTGTGAAAAACAAGAGCTCGAAATCTGGGAAAGTTCGACAGCCGAAGTCGACGGGAACTGGATGCTGAGGTACGATCATGATGATTACGGTGTTGACCCTTTTGGGAATGGTTTTACTCAGCACTTCATTTATAATACTGCTTCAAATGACGGGGAATCAATCTGGTTAGAAGATCATAATACGTTTTGGGAGTATAAAGTAAAGCTTCCTGTAAATCTGGATAATTTAGCCTTTGGATCTACTGATACCGTAATTAACCAGGTTGCGGGCTATGACATCAAAGTGATTGTAAGCAATGGGAAAATCTATAAAGATGCAGTTACCCTGCCATCCTCGCTGGTGGTGGACAGTATCTCGTTTGATATCTGGTTCGAAGACCTGGAAGGTGCCACAGGCATTCCCAGTGACGTTCTTCATGTAGGCGGACACAGGCAATCAGGCTTTGAGGGGGATGACTAATCTGATATTTAAATCTTAGAATAAAGAGAGGGTGTTTCGTTTGAGACACCCTCTTTTTGGTTTGCCCGGCATGGGAGTGTTATTTGGAGGTGAAATATCTCTATGCACCAGTTACACTGGGAGATGTGCTCGCTATTATTGATAGTTTTAATCGGAACTGGAACGTTTCGCGTTTCCTCTATTATTCATCTCAGATGCAATATACTGACCCCTGTCGTTACCAGTTTTCAGACCGCCAAATCCCTGAAGGATATTGGAACTTGTCCTCGTAGGTCCTCCAGGACCTGAGCAGCACCAATAAATTGGCCATTGTTGACATCATGGAAGTGATGCTTTGTCAGAACCTGGTTGATTTCTTTGGGGATGTTCCATACACTGAAGCCGTTCAGGATTTTGATTGACCTGTACTGGATCCGCCGGAGGATAAAACCTATGAAGACATACCGATGCTCATGCCTATCCTTTCAACGAGGTTGACCTGAACGGAGAGAACTATGAGGCTGCTTCAAGCGCAATTGGTGGTGATGATGTCAGGACTCAGATTTTCTGGGATGCCGCTCCCAATACCAATTAGAATCTGACTTATTTTATATATTTAGAGGGGTGCCTTTGGGTGCCCCTTTTTTTTATATCTTTACGCCCTCAAAATATGAGGTGTTTGATACAAGAGCTGAACCATTATGAGTGAATATTCCATTACCCATTTGAGAGAGTTAGAGGCCGAAGCGATCTATGTGATAAGAGAGGTTGGAGCGCAGTTTGAGAAACCCACGCTGCTGTTTTCAGGAGGGAAAGACTCCATTGTGATGTACCACCTAGCCCGAAAGGCTTTCTGGCCCCAGATTGTTCCCTTTCCCTGCCTTCATATTGATACCGGCCACAATTTCCCCGAGACCCTCGAATTCAGAGACAAAATGATGGAGGATACTGGTGGAAGAGTGATTGTCCGTCTCGTTCAGGATTCTATCGATTCCGGAAAGGCTGTGGAGGAGACTGGTGTAAATGCCAGTCGCAACTTGCTTCAGACCGGAACCCTGCTGGATGCTCTGGAGGAGTTTAAGTTTGATGCTGCCCTGGGCGGTGGAAGAAGGGATGAAGAGAAGGCCAGGGCCAAGGAGCGGTTTTTCTCACACCGGGATGATTTCGGACAGTGGGATCCAAAAAACCAGCGTCCCGAGCTGTGGAACATATTCAATGGCAAGAAGCACATGGGAGAGCACTTTCGGGTCTTTCCGCTGAGTAACTGGACAGAGATGGATGTGTGGCAATACATATACCTGGAGGAGATCGATATACCCAATCTCTACTATACCCACAAGAGGGAGGTCTTTAACCGCGATGGAACATGGTTGGCCAAAGCGTCGTTCATGCAACTTAAGGATAATGAGCAGTTTGAACTGAAGGATGTTCGCTGCCGTACCATCGGCGATATCAGCTGTACAGGTCTGACCCTCTCCGGTGCCAATTCCCTGGAGGATATTATACAGGAGGTTGCTGCGGCCCGGTCAACGGAAAGAGGAGGCAGGTACGATGATAAGCGTTCCGAAGCAGCCATGGAAGACAGGAAGAAGGAGGGATATTTTTAATTGCTGTACAATTAAAAATATCCAGTACTCAGTACTCAGTGCTCAGTGCTCAGTGCTCAGGAAAAAAGAAAATTCAATACAGAATATACAATGAGTAATAAGGAGAATCCGGCACCAGGATATTTGGACATGGAACTATTGCGTTTTACCACAGCAGGAAGTGTTGATGATGGTAAGAGCACACTGATCGGGAGATTGCTTTATGATTCCAAGGCCATTTTTGAGGACCAGATGGAACAACTTGAGTTGGCCAGTGAACGCAGGGGAGAGGAGCAGGTAAATCTTGCTCTCCTTACCGACGGTCTCAGGGCTGAACGTGAGCAGGGCATCACCATTGATGTGGCTTACCGCTATTTTGCCACTCCTAAAAGGAAATTTATCATTGCCGATACACCTGGCCATGTCCAGTATACAAGGAACATGGTAACCGGTGCCTCCACCGCCAACCTGGCGATTATCCTGGTTGATGCACGGCAAGGAGTGCTGGAGCAGACTATTCGTCACTCCTACATCGCCTCCCTGCTGGGTATTCCCCACATCCTGATCTGTGTGAACAAGATGGACCTGGTGGACTACAGTGAGGAGGTTTTTGAAGATATAAAGAAACAGTTCGATCCCTTCCGGGAAACCCTGAATCTGGCTGATGTTCGTTTCATTCCCATCAGTGCGCTCAAAGGTGATAATGTGGTTGACAGGGGGTCAAATACTCCCTGGTACACAGGTCAAACCCTTCTAGAGGAGCTGGAGACCATTGACATCAGAAGCGATTCTGACTTTGTAAACAGGCGCTTCCCTGTGCAGTATGTGGTCAGGCCCCAGCGCGAGGAGTTTCATGACTACAGGGGCTATGCTGGACGTATTGCCGGTGGTATATGGAAGCCGGGGGAGAAGGTTGCAGTATTACCGGGCGGCCTTGAAACCACCCTGGCATCTATTGATACCATGACGGGATCGCTTGATGAGGCATACCCTCCGCAGTCAGTGACCTTCACACTGGCGCACGACATTGATATCAGCAGGGGGGACATGATTGTCCCTGCAGATCAGAAGCCCAAAATTGCTCAGGAGATTGAACTGATGGTTTGCTGGCTGGGTGAAAAACCCATGTCCATTGGCGGGAAATATGTCATCAGGCACACCACCTCTGAAATGCGGGGGATTATCCGGGAACTTGACTATAAGGTGAATATCAACAACCTGGAGCAGAACAGGGATGATAAGACTGTGGCATTAAATGAAATAGCAAAGATCACCATTAAGACATCCAAGCCCGTCTTTTACGATTCCTACAAGGACAACCATATTACAGGGAGCATTATTATTATCGATGAGGCCTCCAACAACACGGTAGGAGCCGGGATGATCATTTAGTCCCTTCGCGCAGCATCCCGATTACGTCACCGATGATATCCCCATGGTCAAAGGCCAGCTCAGGAAGCCGGGTCAGGTCAAACCATTGTAAGGATTTTGCATCACTGTCAGCCACCGGTCTGCCCATCTCTTCTTTCCAGATCATAACAAATACCTGGGTAACGGTGCGCCCCCTGGGATCCCTGCCGGGTTTGTCGTAGGTCTCAAAACGGATCAATTCCCCGGCTTTGATTCCTGTCTCCTCCAGCAGCTCACGCCTGGCGGCCTCCTCAAAGGTCTCATCCATCTCCATGAAACCGCCGGGAAGTGCCCACATATCAGCAAAAGGAGCTTCTTTGCGTTCAATGAGCAGGATTTCGGGGACTCCTTCCAGCCTCATAACCGCCACATCTGCTGTCATCGCAGGCCTGGCATAATCGTAACAATATTTTTTACTTTCCACTTTTCAGAATTTAAGGGCCGTATTATCGTAAGGACTTCACTACTCTCAGTTGATGAGTGTACTTCTCTTTCTCAGCGCAATAGATGCCCTGCTGGTCCAGTTTGTCGATGCGAACCTGGTCAGAGGCATGGATAATCCTCCCATCATCCAGGACCATCCCCACGTGGGTAAACTCTTCCTCTCCATTGTGAAAGAATGCCAGGTCCCCCTTTTGCGCTTCATGAATAAAATTAGTGGTAATTCCTAGTTCTGCCTGTGCGATGATTGAGTGCGGTACAGCTTTGCCAGACGATCTGCAGAGCATTTGCACCAGCCCTGGTGCATCAAATCCAAATCCACACCTACCCCCGTGAAGGGCGGGGATGGAGAGTAACAGATTTCCAATTTTCTCAAGATCGTTATCTTTTCCGGGTACAATCCAACCTTCACTGCTTACCATCTCAAACCGGTGTTTATCCTGGGTAATCATTATTGACCCGGATCCCTGCCAGACAGAACCGGCAGGAAGAAGCAGGGGACGGACATGAAGCGTATCAAGGACTGTGACAGAGGGGTAGATTACCATCATCTCATCAGTTTTCCTGCCTTCTGAGGCCCATTCAGCCCCTTCAGCGGCATGGAAGCCCTCACCGGGCACCCAGCCCTCAGAACCGCCAGGATCAACTTCTATGCGGCGCCAGGGTCCTTCTGATTCAATAATGGTAAAACTCTCGCCAAACAGGGCCTGTGAAATCATTTCGGACTGGTGGGTGGCTTCCTTCCTGATGGGTAGAAAACCCTGGTATGATACTCCTTTGGTCATAGTAACTAATCTGATGGACTTGTTGGAGCTTAATGCCCCAATGTTGAACAAAAATACAATGTAAGGGTTAAAAGTTAAAAAGAACTCCTATTTTCACTTCATGAACTGGATTAAAGGCATTATCAGGTTCTGGAAATCCATCCAGATCATCCTCCTTTACCTTGTCAGTATCCTGCTTGTTTACTTCATGTTCCCACGTGAGGGTAAATTTCAGTATGAGTATTCCAAGAACAAGCCATGGATGCATGAAACCCTGGTGGCTCCTTTTGATATTCCCATCTATAAATCCGAACAGAAGGTGCAATCGGAGCGGGACAGCCTGCAACGAAATGCACACCTCTATTTTTTTCACGATTCACTGGTGGGTAATAACATGGTCTCCACCTTTGATAGCGATTACAACAACCTTGTATCGTCCATGGGGATTGGTGCATATGTTACTGATTCCTGGTCGGTGACAGGTAGGATGATCTCGGAGACCCTGCGTGAAATCTATGAGAAGGGGATCATCGAACGTCACCCGGTCCTGGAGGGGAGGGAGCTTGAACTGCTTCCGGTGATGGTGGTCAGGAATACCATGGCAAAGGAGAGAAGGTACCGTGAATTTTATTCTGAAAGAACAGCATATGAATACCTGATCAGTGAGATCAGTGAGGTGAATCCGGGATCTCTGGCCGTTCTTAACAACCTTACCCTGAATAATTACCTTCAGTCCAACCTCTTCTATGATGAGCAGATGACCTCAATGGTCAGGCAGTCAAACCTGGAGGGCCTGACCATAACCCAGGGGATGGTACAGGCAGGCCAGCGTATCATTGCCAGAGGTGAGCTGGTATCAAATAACAAGTTTCAGGTGATCGAATCTCTTCGCAGGGAGTTCGAGTCCAATCCCAATGTGGGGAAAAACTACCTGGTGGTTTATCTCTGCCAGTTCCTGCTGATCACCATGATATTCCTGGCACTCTACTGGTTTATCTACTACTTCAGGAAGGATATCTTCTCCAGCAGGCGACAGACCTTCTTTACACTGGGGCTGATCGTAATAATGGTTGGGCTTACAATGGCTGCCTCCACCAATGATGCAGTGAGTGTATATGTGATCCCCTTTGTGCTGGTTCCCATATTTCTGAAGACATTTTTTGATATCAGGTATGCCCTTTTTGTGCACATGATCACCTTGCTGCTGGCAGGATTCTGGGTTCCCAACAGCTATCAGTTTGTCATGATGAATTTCCTGGCCGGACTGGTGGGCCTGTTCAGCATGCGCTCATACTATAAGCGTGGGATCCTTTTTTATACGGCCACCTATATTTTCGCCACCTATGCACTGGTTTATATCTTTCTTTCCCTTATGCAGGAGGGTGATATTCACAAGGTTAACTGGATTACCATCTTGTGGATTGGTGGGAACGGACTTCTGATACTGACCAGTTATCCCCTGGTTTTTCTCATAGAGCGGATGTTCGGGTTCCTTTCCGACGCCACACTCTTTGAGCTTTCGGATACTAACCAGCCCCTGCTGCGAAAACTGGCTGAGAAGGCTCCCGGGACATTCCAGCACTCAATGCAGGTGGCTACGCTGGCCGAGGAGGTGATACTCAAGGTTGGAGGGAACTCCTTGCTGGTTAGAGCAGGAGCCATGTATCACGATATTGGCAAGATGGAGAGTCCTGAATATTTCATTGAGAACCAGCACGATGGGATCAATCCACATGATGAGCTCGACTTCAGGACCAGCGCCCGGAAGATTTTTGATCATGTGATTAAGGGAGTGGAGCTTGGGAAGAAACACAAGCTTCCGGCGAGGATCATTGATTTTATCAACACGCACCATGGAACCAGTACGGTTCAGTATTTCTACCGTTCCATGATTAATTCGAATCCTGGTGAGGAGGTGGATGTTGCCGAGTTTACCTACCCTGGACCAAAGCCTTTTTCAAAGGAGACATCGGTAATGATGATGGCCGATTCGGTGGAGGCAGCCTCCCGGACCCTGAAAACCTACACTCCTGAATCAATCTCTGAACTGGTGGAAGGTATTGTGGAGCACCAGATAAGGGAAGAACAGTTTTCAGATTCCACCATGACCTATGGTGATGTTACTGCTGTTAAGGAGATCTTTAAGAACAGGCTCTCCAATATCTACCATTCCAGGATTGAGTATCCCGAATAGAACGGATTAATCAATAAGTTCGATTATCTCCGTGTTGGGGTAGGCCGTGGGGTCGAACCTGAACGTGGAATCCTCCAGCTTCTGACCTCCCCTGACCAACGTGAGGATCATGGTGTAGTTGATCCCCTCCTTATGTTTCAGTACGAAGGCCTCCAGCTCCAAGGTTTTGGGATGGATAAACATCTTCAGCATCGAGTAGGGGCCGTTGACATCAAGGGGGTAGAGCTGAATCTCAACCTGCGGACTGCCCTTGAAAATCCTCTCTCCCATGAACTGGTATTTGAAGTCCTGCTGGTACGCCTTGATCGCCCTTATGGGGACGGCCTCCAGGTAGCCGGGATCATTCGGGTCGGGGGTGCTCACATAGACCTCCTCTGTATCAGTATTCTGCGAGTAGAGTTTCTCTCCGTCGAAGTAGATGATGTACTCCTCAATCACCATCTTATAATGAAGGCCTTTCATCCAGATGGTGCCCTCTCCCTCGTAAGAACTCTCCTGCATGATATCTTCACGGATATAATCCATTCTGACCTCATAGCTCTCATTCGTTTTAAACTGCTCTGACACCCCATTCATATAGAGGTGGACCCTCTCATCCTGTGCGGTGATTGTTGAGAGGATACTGAGTCCTGCCATCACCATAATCAATTTTCTGCTTGCTTGCATGCTGACTGTATTAGCTTGTTCAGGATAATCCTTTCAAAATCTGTTCCAAACTGAATTCATCCTGGATCAGAACCTGCCTGGCCTTGCTTCCCTCGAATGGACCAAGGATCCCGGCTGCTTCAAGCTGGTCGACAATCCGGCCGGCCCGGTTGTAACCCAGGGAGAGCTTTCGTTGGATCAGTGAGGTTGATCCCTGCTGATGCTGTATCACCAGCCTCGCGGCATCTTCAAACTTGTCATCCCGTTTGTCAAGGTCCACTTCCGGACCGCTGCTGCCCTCTTCTTCCACCGGGGTTAAAAGCATGGCGCTGGGATAGCCCCTTTGTTCACCAATAAAATCCGTAACCGACTCAATCTCAGGTCCGTCGATAAATGCACACTGGAGTCTTATGGGTTCACTTCCGCTCAGGAACAGCATATCACCCCGTCCAATCAGCTGGTCGGCACCTGGCCCGTCAAGGATGGTCCTGGAATCGATTCCGGAGGTGACCCTGAAGGCGATCCTGGCAGGGAAATTGGCCTTGATGACCCCGGTAATGATATTGGTGGTCGGGCGCTGGGTAGCTATGACCAGATGTATACCGATGGCCCGTGCCAGTTGTGCCAGCCTCGAGATGGGATGTTCCACCTCCCGACCGGCGGTCATAATCAGGTCTGCAAACTCATCGATTACCACCACAATAAAGGGGAGGTAGCGGTGCCCTTTATTGGGATTAAGTTTCCGGTTGATGAATTTATTGTTGTACTCCTTGATGTTCCTTACCTGTGCATTCTTAAGAAGGTTGTAGCGCTCATCCATCTCTCCGCAAAGGCTGTTCAGCGTATGGATCACCAGCTGGGTGTCGGTTATGATCGCCTCCTCCGATTCAGGCAGTTTTGCCAGGTAGTGCCTTTCGATCTTGCTGTAGAGCGAGAGTTCCACCTTTTTGGGATCGACCATGACAAATTTGAGCTGAGCGGGGTGCTTCTTATATAGCAGGGATGCGATTATGGCGTTCAGTCCAACCGATTTTCCCTGTCCGGTGGCCCCGGCAACCAGCAGGTGTGGCATTTTGGCCAGGTCAAAAACAAAAGTCTCATTAGAGATGGTCTTCCCCAGGGCGATGGCCAGGTCCATCTCCGAGTCCTGGAATTTCTTGGAAGCCAGGATTGATTTCATGGAGACCATCCTGGGATTCTGGTTGGGAACCTCTATGCCGATGGTCCCTTTCCCCGGAATAGGTGCAATGATCCTGATGCCCAGTGCTGACAGGCTAAGGGCGATATCATCTTCCAGGTTTTTGATTTTAGAGATCCGGATACCCGGTGCAGGGACGATTTCGTACAGGGTGACGGTTGGGCCGATGGTGGCCTTGATCTTATCGATCTTGATGTTGTAATTACCCAGCGTTTCAACGATGCGATTTTTGTTGGAGATCAGCTCCTCGTTGCTTACAGTTGTGTCCCCATGGTCATACTCCATCAGCAAACTGAGGGGCGGGAAGCGGAACTTTGCCAGGTCGAGGGTGGGATCATACTCTCCCAGTGCACCTTCATCCGGGTTGATCTCATCCGGATTGATCCCCGAAACATCTTCCACCATCATCTCCACATCACTCCTTGGTTTCTCTTCAACCGGCGGGTCAATCACCTCTTCCTCTTTTGTGCTTACCACGAAGTGCTCCTCTTCCGGTATCACCTCTTCCGGAATCTCTTCTTCCGGTATCACTTCTTCCATTGGGACCTGCTTTTCCTTGAGTATGGTGTCAACTCCGGAATCCGGGTTTTCGGCCTGCCCCTCATTTGAGGTATTCGGAAGTCTGATGTTCCTGTTTCTCAACCAGCCCAGAAAACCGGTGGAGAAGAGGATTAATGCTGAATAGAAGATGAGCAACAGGAAAATTGTTCCGGTATAACCAATACTGGCAAGGAGCCACCTGCTGATGAAATAGCCATGTGCCCCTCCCGGGCCGCTTCCCAGAATCCCGTTCCCGTTCCCGAACATTACCCCCAGGCTAACAGAGAGCAGGATCACGAGGATCACGCTGTTTTTCACAGCTTTCCATGCATTTACAAGTTTAATCCTGTAGAAAGCCATGGCCCAGATCGCAAGGATGGCCGGAAAGAGAAAGCTGGCCAGTCCGAACCATTCGTTAATAAAAAGATTGGCAAGCCAGGCGCCCATTTTCCCTCCCTGGTTCTGCACCTGGATTTCAGGTCCTGAAAAGACCCTGGCCCATTCGAAATCCTGGTCTGTTTTCCAATTGATCAGGTAGGAAATAAATGAGAGCAGCATGAACAGCGCCACCAGGAGTAAAACAATTCCCATGGCATACCTGAACCTGTCGTCACGAAAAAATGCCACTACTGAACTGATGAAATCGACAAATCCGCTATTTTTCTTCTTCTTCTTTTTAGCCATTCTTTAAGGGTCGGTCTGACTTACTAATGTAATCATAACGGTACTTAGGTGGCTAATCTTTTGTAAACAGGTTGTTAATAATTCCTTCCATTGTTTCCCTGTTTACCGGCTTATACTCTTCCGGGATTGTAAATATTTCAGAATCAATAGCTTTATATTCTGATTTGCTGCATGAAAGGTCCATTTTTAACTTACTCAGCTGTATCCTGAACGCAGTGAGCGGGTGGTTGACAGTCAGGTAGGGTGTACTGATGTTGGGATGGCGCACTCTGATCTCACGGGTGCAGTAGATGTCAAATTGCTCATCTGATGTTTCCACCGCAATCCTTTCGGACAGGAACCCTCCGATACTGAGAGTGTCGCCGGTGTTGCGAATTTTCATTTGATCAGGTTCCCGAATGCCTGCAGGCAATTCACCTGGCTCACCGGTATAGCATACATGTGTCCCAAAGAAATCGAGCAGGGTGGTGACCTGCCTCTTTTTCAGATCAGCAATCTGCACCAGGGTAAACTGACTGAAGAAACCATCTATCTTGGTGTAAACATGATGTTTTGTATAGAAAGCATCCATGTTTCCGGGCAGCATCTTTGTGGGGATGTCACCGGCTTTCTCTTCAAGGTATTCAATCTCGTAATTGAGGTAATGCGCATCGACCATGCCAGGGATGCTTTTCTCGCGGCTACAAGAGGTGAAAAATAATGAGATCAGGAGGGGATAGATAAGATAGTATTTCCTGGACACAATTCAGCTGACTTTTGATTAGTCAACGAATATACAAATTCCCTTCTCAAACCTATTACATAACACGCTCAATCATGTTAAAGAGCTTGCTTTTGTATGAATTCACGGTGTGGTAAATTTTTAGATTTGTATTTCATTGTCAAAAGAAAATACGATCTGATGAATAAACTGGCAGTTGTGGCACTCGGTGGAAATGCACTGTTGAGAGATAATCAGCAGGGTACCATCGATGAACAGGAGCAGAATACCACCGATACTCTGGAAAATCTGATTTTTCTGATCAGGGAAGGATACAACCTTGTGATTACACATGGAAACGGGCCCCAGGTGGGAGATATCCTCATGCGGAATGATGCAGGGGAGAGTGTTTACCAGATACCCCAGATGCCGCTTGATGTATGCGTGGCTGATTCCCAGGGAGGGATTGGGTACATGGTAGAAAGAATGCTCAGGAATGTGCTTCAGAAGCACGGAATTGAGAGGGAGGTGATTACCCTGG
Organism: Bacteroidota bacterium; assembly: GCA_024244665.1. The sequence continues at coordinate 35,667 of JAAEOI010000058.1, forward strand.
TGACCATGGCCCTTGTGCGGGAGGATGATCCGGCTATGGATAGGCCTTCCAAAAGAGTTGGGAAGATATATGGAAAGGAGGACGCGGATCGCATTGCCTCAGAGAAGGATTGGGTTTTCAAGGAGTCCAAAAAGAGAGAAGGGGGCTACCGCCGGGTCGTGCCTTCACCCATTCCCATTGAGATTTTCAATGAAAAGGTGGTGGAGTCGCTGGCCCGCCAGGGTTCCATCGTGATCGCCTCCGGGGGAGGAGGGATCCCCGTTTTCATAGATAAGGAGGGGCGTATCAGGCCTTCCGAATCGGTGATTGATAAGGACCTGGCTTCAGCCCTGCTCGGGGCACGGATCGGTGCCGATGAGTACTACATCCTCACCGATGTACCCTATGTTTACATCAACTATAATCAACCCGACCAGGAGATGAAAGAGTTTCTCAACCATGCGGACACTATCTCATACCTGGAACAGGGGATGTTTGGCGAGGGTGACATGGCCCCGAAAATCAGGGCCTGCCTCCAGTTCATTGAACAGGGGGGAGAGAAAAGTGTGATTACCGAGGCCTTTAAACTGGCGGACCGGAGCTACGGCACAAAAATCACCATGGAATACGAAAAATAAGTTTATCTGTTAACTTTGTCTGGCTAATATAACTATTGAAAATATCATGGCATCTAATCTTAGAAACCGTCATTTCCTGACGCTGCTCGATTACTCTCCTGAAGAGATCCGCTTTTTGCTGGATCTCAGTTTTTCCCTGAAGAAAGATAAATATGCGGGTACTGAAGTACAAACCCTGAAGGGCAAGAACCTTGCCCTGATCTTTGAAAAAACCTCCACCAGGACACGTTGTGCCTTCGAGGTGGCGGCACTTGACCAGGGTGCGGGAGTTACCTACCTGGGGCCCTCCGGCACACAGATCGGGCATAAGGAGTCCATGAAAGATACTGCCCGGGTGCTGGGTCGTATGTATGACGGTATTGAGTACAGGGGATACGGACAGTCGGTTGTGGAGGAGCTTGCAGAGTATGCAGGTGTCCCGGTATGGAACGGACTCACAACAGAGTTTCATCCCACCCAGATACTGGCCGATTTCATGACCATGATGGAGCATTCGGACAAAGCCCTGAACCAGATTAAATTCTGTTATATGGGTGATGCGCGCAATAATATGGGGAACTCACTGATGGTTGGTGCTGCAAAGATGGGGATGGATTTCAGGGCTGCTGCCCCAGCTTCAGTTCAGCCCGATGCTGACCTGGTGGATAAGTGCAGGAAGATTGCCGCTGCCACCGGCGGAAAGATCACTCTTACCGAAGATGTGGCTGAAGCTGTGAAGGATGCAGACTTTATCTACACCGATGTGTGGGTCTCCATGGGAGAACCCCAGGAGGTATGGGATGAGCGGATTAGTCTCCTGAAGCCCTACCAGGTTAACCGGAAGGCCCTCGATCTCACCGGTAATCCCAATGTGAAATTTCTCCATTGCCTGCCTGCGTTCCATAACAGGGAGACCAAGATGGGGGAGGAGATATACGAGAAATTCGGGCTCGACGGACTGGAAGTAACCGAGGAGGTGTTTGAATCGGAAAGCTCAATTGTCTTCGACGAAGCTGAAAACCGGCTCCACACCATCAAGGCGGTGATGGTGGCGACTTTGGGAAATAATAAATAGGTAAGTGGGTAAATAGGTAAGTGGGTAAATGAAAAACTAAAAAAATAAATGCCTGATATAAAAGAACAGGATTGTTCCGCAGGTCATCAGCTTTAGCCCAACACCCAGAAGGAAACCCATGAAAGAACCCCAGGCTGCCCTGAGGGCTTCACGATCCTTTTTTCCTGTGGACCTTTCACCCAGGTACGCGCCGATGAATGGGCCCAGAATGATGCCAAGGGGGCCGAAGAAGAGGCCTGCCACCACCCCGAGGGTTGCGCCCCATACGCCTCGTTTTGATCCCCCGAATTTCTTGGTGCCGATAATCGGAACCACATAATCCAGGATGGTAACCAGCACCACGAAAAACAGCAATATCCAGAGGACGCTCTGGTACCCCGAAGGATTCCCGCTTATATAGCTGGTCCATTTCAATAGAAGCAGCCCTGCCCAACTGATGGGCGGACCGGGAATTATCGGAAGGATGCTTCCAAAAAATCCGATCAGCACAAGAACCGATCCGAGAACGGCGAGTGTTATATCCATGATATTTTATTTAAGGGATTCCAATGATGTCATCAAATACCGCATAAATTACACAGGCAGAGAATGGAATGGTGACCAGTAGTCCGACGCCCAGGGCAATGGCTCCCAGGATGTTAATCCCCGCCAGGATGAGCCACAGCCAGAAGATCTGGCTGAAATTGCCTGATACCATCTTCCGGCTCAGGGTGACAGCTTCGGTGGGGGGTACATCATAGAACCAGACGAATAGATGCGCGAACAGGTAACTCACCGAGAAGTAGATGCCAGGAAGTACCAGGATCAGGAACCCGATCAGGATTACAATGCTCATCAGCAGGTTAAGAATCAGAAGAGGAATAAACTTTGTGAAGCTCTCGAAAAAGAGTTCTGTGCCGGTTTCCAGCCCTGCCTGAAGATTCCGGGCAAACAAGTAGTATCCCACCAGCAGTGGCCCTCCCAGGATCAGTCCGCTTGCGGGATTTGAAAAAACAATGATTCCGATTACGGTATAAACAATAAAAATCCCGGGAGCTCTCCTGAAATGGTTGAATCCCACTTGCAGTGCACTTTCAATCGAGATGGTGAAGCCCGAAGAAGCCTTTTCGACTCGTTGATTTATAGAGATTACCCTTTCCAATGTCGGATTTTTCTAAAATTAATAAAAATTTGTACATTTAGTAGATAAGCCAGACAGATGAAGGAACATGAGAACCTGTATGAAAAGATACAGGAGATTTTGGGAGGTGCACAGGGGAATCTTAAAGTTCTTGAACAGCAGATCAATATGGATTTGCAGGTTGAGTATTACGAGTGCTCGAAAAAAATGAGGAGCGAGTTTGATGATGCATGGGCAATGGAGCGCGCCAAATACTTGGATGAACCGGGATATTCAATCCAGGTAAAAAGGGAGATACTGGCAAGGTTGGCAACTATCGAGAAAGTAGTCTGTTATCGCTATATCGAGGATTTTCTTGGGGGAGCCGGAGAGGAACTTCGTGATTGGGCGGTGATGGCCCTGAATGAGAGCCGGATGTTACTGGAGAGCAGATTGCTGGATGAGAGCCAGGTCTTTATTTCAACCGGTCTTGGAGGGAAGGATGAGAAGCTGAGGTATTTTGTTGTCCTGGTTTCCAGGAATAAAATGAATCTGAATGAAATCCAGAAAAAAGTGATAATCAATGAGTTTGATTATATATTGAAGAAGTATGATGCAGAAGTTGAAGAGTCGGATTTCTCAGAGTTCATGGCAACCCTCTTGCTGCTGCTTCCCATGAACCTTTCTCTGAAAATTGTTTTTCAGGAGGCAATTAAAGAGTGCAATAAATACGGGGATTTCCTGAATGACGATTTCATCGTCACCAACGTAAAAACGCTCTCCTTCCCGGAGATTATAAAATTCCTGGAACGTAGAAAGGAAAATGACTAGGCGCTTTCTTCGCCCAGGTCTTCAAATTCCACACTGGTAAAATCCTTCTCAGCTTCAACATTCTCCGCAACAGCTGCGGGTTCTTCCGAATTATGTTTGGGAACTGTTGAATCATCAATATCAATTGGCTGGGGATTAGCTTCTCGGATGAATTCGATGATCTCACTCAGGCTGTCTGCAAACTTGTCGAAATCCTCTTTATAGAGAAAGAGTTTGTGTTTCTCATAAAAGAACTTCCCATCTCGGTTAAATCGTTTCTTGCTCTCGGTGATGGTCAGGTAGTAGTCGTTCCGCCTCGTTGCTTTTACATCGAAAAAGTAGGTCCGTTTCCCAGCCCTGACTGCCTTGGAATGGATCTCTTCCCGTCCTGCTCCGTTGTTAACAAACTCTTCCGGTTTAGCATTTCCTTCATCAATCATTACATCAGATTTAGTTAGGGTTTTACTGTTCTTCTTCAAAAATGTAAAATATTTTAAACATATTCAAATTTTGCCGCATTTTCGTCTTCCGCTAAACTTGCTGGGGAACAGATGTTTTATAGACGAAAATTTAATGTAAATTTGCAGGGTTTATACTTAAAAGTGACCAGTTCTTTTACAAATGATTAGCAGAAGACAACTACGAATTAAAGCCTTGCAAACTCTGTACGCCTACTACAAAGCGGGCAGGGAAGAGATGGGCCGTTCTGAAAAAGAGCTCCATTTCAATATAGATAAGGCGTTTGAACTATATCATTATCTGTTTGTGCTGATTATTGATATAGTCCTCTATGCCGAATCCAGGATAGAGATTGGCCGCAATAAGAGGATACCAACGCAGGAGGATCTTAATCCCAATATCCGTTTCATAGAAAATCGCCTTGTTGACCAGCTTCGCAACAACGATCAGTTATTAAGGTATGTTGACCAGCATAAGCTCAACTGGAGCAACCACCCCGAACTGGTAAAGGAGATCTACCTGAAGATGATCGAAAGCGAGGAGTATACTGCCTACATGGAGGCTGAGGAGAGTGGTTATGCCGAAGACAAGAAATTTATTACCCAGGTCTATGCAAGTATGATCTTTCCCAGCGAATTGCTATCCTCGATTCTTGAGGAACAGAGCATTTACTGGAACGATGACCTGGAGTTTATCATCAGTATGATCGTGAAGACTTTCAAGAAATTCAAAGAAGGTGACGGTCCGGAGAAAAACCTGATGGGCTTATATAAAAACATGGAGGACAGGGATTATGTGGTGAAGCTGTTCAGACACACCATCCTGAACCGGGATGAGTATGTTGAATATATCAAGCAGAATACCCGGAACTGGGACCTGGATAGGATAGCTTTTATGGATATCCTGATTATGCAGATGGCCATTTCTGAATTGGTTGCCTTTCCGTCGATTCCAACGAAAGTAACTCTGAATGAATATCTTGAAATATCAAAGTATTACAGCACTACGAAGAGTAATCTCTTTATAAACGGGGTGCTTGATAAGGTGATGCTGCAGTTGAAAGAGGAAAAGAAAGTTCAGAAAGCAGGAAGGGGACTGATTGGTGAAGAAGATTGAGCATGTTATGATATTCCTGAAAACAGCCTGGGTCCCGGGTATGTTGTTCCTGTTATCCTGTACAGGACAAAATGGCAGAAGTGTGACAGACTCTTCAGCTGACAAGGAGTTTCGTGAAGACGCTTCTAAACAGGCAGATATATTATTTGACAGCCTGGCTTACGATTTTGGAACAATCATTGAAGGGGAAAAGGTGGTCTGTTATTTTGATTATGAAAACAGCGGAAAGGGTGACCTGGTAATTTCCTCGGTGGAGGCCACCTGTGGGTGCACTACTCCGGATTGGAACAGGGAGCCACTGAAACCAGGGGAACACGAGCAGATGAAAGTAGTTTTTAATTCCAGTGGAAGATCAGGATCCCAGCGAAAAAGTGTGACTGTGAGTTCCAATGCAGCGACACCGATAATAAAGCTCTCAATAAAGGCAAATGTGATAAATAATAAGTAATTTAATTTATAATTTAATTTTTTAAGGATGAATTTTCTATTTCAAATGTTAACTGCCGCCGCACCTGCAGGACCAGGTGGACCGGGTATGCAATCTCTGATTTTTTTGCTTCTGATCATCGTGGTGTTCTATTTTTTCATGATCCGTCCGCAGATGAAGAAGCAGAAAGAGGCAACTAATTTCAGAGGCTCCCTGAAAAAGGGTGATAAGGTTGCCACCACCGGTGGTATCTATGGAAAAATTAATGATGTAAAGGATACCACCATTACACTTGAGATTGCTGATAAGGTAATCGTAAAGGTTGATAAGACTGCTGTGATGGCGGAACCCGGTGATAAACCGGCGGCTGCCAGGAAATAAGCCAAGCCACTGCTGTGGAAAACGGTTTTCTCCAGAAATGGCCCAGGGTTCCTGAAGGACAGAAATTGCAGGTCCGGAAGCGGATATTGCTCTTTTCTGCTTTTCTTCTCATCTCTGTGTTTATCTGGTTACTCAATGCCCTTAGCAATACCTTTACCTCGGAGATAGAGTATCCACTGGTCTATACAGATATGCCGGCCGACCGTGTTTTTGTTGGTGAACCGCCGGAGCATCTCGACCTGCGCATCAATGCTCACGGGTTTGCTTTGCTCAGGTACAAGGTGTTGAAGAAACCGGTACCGATCAGTTTTAAGGTTTCGGGATTTACCCTGAACCGGCCTGGGCAGGATAGCAGTCATGCCTATATTCTGACGCGTTATCTGAAAGATCAGATATCAACTCAGTTGCCTCCGGAGCTTCAGCTGCTGGAAATTCAACCGGATACCCTTCATTTCCAGTTTGCAAGGAAGGTGACCAGGATGCTGCCAGTCAGGCCCGATTTTGTTTTTGAGCTTGAAAAGCAGTTTACCACACGGGACGGAATTCAGCTGGTTCCCGATTCTGTGGAGGTGACCGGTCCTGATGCGATACTCGATACCCTGAAATTTGTTTTCACTGAGCACAGTGACCTTGGTCTGATCAGCAGGAATTACAGTGACAAGGCAAAGTTAAAGAAGCTGAAGGGGCTCGATTATGGCAGATCCAGGGTTAATTGTATCATTGAATTGGAGAAATATACAGAGGTTCAGCTTAGCATACCCATTGAGGTGCTGAACCTGCCGGACACTCTTTCCATGCAGACTTTTCCTGCAATGATCAAGATAACCTGCAATGTGGGGCTCAGTAAGTACGACAGGGTGAATAATAACCTGTTCAGGGCTGTGGTGGATTACTCCTCTCTGGATGAGCAGCAAAAGGAGCTGGGGGTTTCAATCCAAAACATCCCGGTTTTTCTGCTCAGTTATGATTACTACCCCAAAACCATTGAGTTTCTCATTTCCAGAAAGTGATGTTTAAGGTAGGGATAACCGGAGGGATTGGCAGTGGCAAAACACTGGTATGTAGTATTCTGGAGGAGTTGGGTATTCCTGTATACTATGCTGACCGGGAGGCTCGCCGGCTGATGAATTCAGAACCCGGGCTTCAGAGGGGGGTCAGGGATTTGCTCGGAGGAGATGCTTACCTTGATGGGGAGCTGAACCGGCAGGAGGTGGGGAATAGGGTATTTGAAGATCCCGGGCTGCTTGAGAAGCTCAACCGGCTTGTTCATCCTGTTGTCAGAACCGATTTTAACAGGTGGTGCCGCTGGCAGGAAGAGGCACCCTATGTAGTGGAGGAGGCAGCCATCCTTTTTGAAAGCGGGGCTGACAGGCACCTGGATATGACTGTTCTGGTCTATGCTCCCCTGGAGCTGAGGATTGGCAGGGTGATGGAACGGGATGGTGTCGGCCGCAGTGATGTTGAGAAGCGGATGTCGCGGCAGATGGATGAAGAGGAGAAAAAGCGACTGGCCGACAGGGTGATCATTAATGATGAAATGAGCTTGCTGCTTCCCCGGATTGTAGCATTGCATAAAGAAATTATAAAAAGGACTTAGTTATGGCGAAATTTGGAAAGTGGGTTGGACTTGGACTTGGATGGGCTCTTGGTGGCCCCATCGGATTGGTTCTTGGTTTTACAGTGGGGTCAATCTTCGATGCCGGAAAAGAGTCCGGCACTGCTCAGTCGAGAAGTGTCCGCGGCAAGACTCTCAGGGGTGATTATGCAGCATCATTGCTGGTTCTGGTGGCTGCGGTGATGAAAGCCGATGGCAGGGTTATGAAGAGTGAGCTTGATTACGTCCGAAGATATTTTGAGACCCGTTTTGGTGAGGACACTGCCTCCGAAGCTGTGGTTATGCTCAGAGATATACTGAAGCAGGAGATTCCCCTGCGGGATGTGACCCGTCAGCTCTCTGAACGACTTGAGTATGCCTACAGACTTGAAATGCTCCATTTCCTTTTCGGGATTGCCTCTGCAGATGGTTCAGTTAGTGATTCGGAAGACCAGGTGATCAGGAAGATTGCCGGTTTTATGAGCATTTCCGATTCTGATCTTGAGAGCATCAGGGCCATGTTTGTGAGCCAGACAGATTCAACCTATAAGATCCTTGAGATCGAATCAACCGCCACTGATGAGGAGGTCAAAAAAGCCTTCCGGAATATGGCCATGAAGTACCACCCTGACAAGGTGGCGCACCTCGGTGAGGACTTCAAGAAAGTGGCCAATGAGAAATTCAGAAAAGTTCAGGAGGCATATGACAAGATCCGGAATGAACGAGGTATTAAATAGAAGTGCTATATTTGCAACATTTTCCTATATTCTATGAAGACGATCAAGCTAAAAGACATTCTTTCAATCTCAGGCAAGGGAGGATTGTTTAAGTTTATTGCGCAAGCCCGCAACGGTATTGTAGTTGAGTCAATGGAGGATAACAAGAGGCATGTGGCCCCTGCAACAGCGAGGGTAAGTTCTCTTGAGGATATTGCCATTTTCACCCTGGAGGAGGAGGTTCCACTTGCAGATATATTCATGAAGATCCATGAACAAACTGAAGGCAAGGAGACTATTTCTCATAAGGCATCGGTTGATGAACTTAAGAGCTTTTTTGTGGAACTGGTTCCTGATTATGATGATGAAAGGGTTTATGTCTCCGATATCAAAAAGGTGTTCCAGTGGTACAACCAGCTTCAGTCTTTTGACATGCTTGAGGTGATTGAGAAGGAGGAAGAAGCTTCCGAAGAGGAGGAATCTTCCGACAAGAAAGAGACTTCCGACAAGAAAGAGACTTCCGAAGAGGAGGAATCACCCGACAAGAAAGAGACTAAAGAGGACCAGGAAGAGTCTAAATAGACTTTGCTTCCTGCCAGATAGCCTCCATCTCTTCCAGGCTCATCTCTTTTAGAGTCCTGCTCATTTCAAGCGCTCTCTTTTCCAGGTATTTGAACCTGTGAATGAACTTGCGGTTGGTACGTTCCAGAGCCGTTTCAGGCTCTATGTCATACAGCCTGGCAGCATTTATGATCGAAAAAAGCAGATCGCCGAATTCATCTTCGGTTCTGGATTTGTCCTGTCCGTTCATCAACTCGTATTTCACCTCATTGATCTCCTCGTTCACCTTGTCCCAGACCTGTTCTTTGTGGTCCCAGTCAAAACCGACTGCCCTCACCTTGTCCTGGATCCGGTGCGATTTGATCATGGCAGGAAGAGATACAGGCACACCTTCCAGTACGCTCTGGTTTCCCTCTTTCATTTTTAGCTCTTCCCAGTTCTGTATGACTTCACCCGCATCCTTTACCTTCCTTTCTCCAAATACGTGAGGATGACGGAATACCAGCTTGTCACAGACCCCGTTCAGTACATCAGCAACGTCAAAGGCGCCCTCTTCAGAGCCTATTTTCGAGTAGAATACAATATGCAGCATCAGGTCCCCCAGCTCTTTCCGTACCTCCTCCAGGTCATGGTCCATGATGGCATCGGCCAGTTCATAGGTTTCCTCGATGGTCAGGTTTCTCAGGCTCTCAAGGGTTTGCTCCCGGTCCCAGGGACACTTCTCCCTTAATTCATCCATTATACTTAGCAGCCTTTCAAAGGCTTTCAGTTTCTCTTCCTTACTGTGCATTCGCTTCCTCCTTAAAATCAACCCTGATGGTTGAGTCGGTTGTTAAATTTAACAGGCCGGCGGCATTTCCGTTTCGTATGGCAATCTCCAGCAGTCCCAGCGAATTGAATATGGCCAGGAGTTCCCCGTCCGGGGTTTCATTGTACCTGTTGTTTATTTTTTCCAGCATATTATGTTTGCTCTGAACGAAAATAGTGAAAGGCTTTCCCTTTCCGGTACGTTCAAAAAACTCCTTGGATATATTGGTGATGGCGTTCTCGTAAGAATCGATATACAGGACAGAGCCCGTGATGGTATTCTCGCCCAGGGTTGGTTTAAGGGGAGCAGGAATGTCATACTCCTTAGCCCGCACTCCCAGTTTCTCAATAGGGCTTCCTTCGGCCAGACTGCAAGCTGTATCCGCGAAGAGGGATAGGGAGATAAATGTGGCGGATTGGTGTTCCGGTTTCTCCGGGATCTCTACCACCTGATCTGGTTCAGCACCCAGCATTCCCAGAATTCCATTGTCAGCACAGATGAAATAGTGGCCGTCAACAGAGGCTGCGAGCAGCCGTTTCTTCTTTTCCGGTTCTGTGTTTACGCCAATGATATGAATGGTCCCGTTCGGAAAATTGTGAAAGCTGTTACGTACCATGAAAGCAGCTGCAGCAGATTTGAAAGTTTCTACCTGGTGACTGATGTCCACAATTCTGACATCGGGACATCTGGAGATAAGTTTCCCTTTCAGTGAAGCAACATAATAGTCATCATGGTTCCAATCGGAAGTAAGCGTGATAATGTGCATGGGTTTCCGGCAGGGATTTTCTTATTGGAATGTTGAAAAAAACAGCTTAATTTGCACATCCAAAAGTAGTGATTATAATTTAATTTATGGCGGAAAAGCTGATCTATTTGGACGGTGTGGATCCTGTTGATTTCTTTGGGGTAAACAACGTCCGTTTTAATAAATTCACAGAACTGTTTGGTGATTTGAAAATTATCTCCAGGGGCAATGAGATTAAGGCTTCGGGTAGTGCAAAGAGGCTTGAGGAATTTGAAGAGAAGGTCGATCTTGTCTTGCGCTACCTCCGCAAATTCAATACGGTGAATCTTTCGGATCTGGAGGAGTTGATAGGCGGAACGGCCGATCATAAAATGGGTGCCCCGGGGCCCGATGATGAGGTTCTTTTACATGGTGAACGAGGGCGGAAGATCAGGGCAGTAACCATAAACCAGAAGAAGCTGGTGGAAGAGGGGAACAGCAATGACCTGCTCCTGGCAGTGGGTCCGGCCGGGACCGGGAAAACTTACACGGCTATTGCCATGGCTGTTAAGGCATTGAAAGAGAGAGAGGTGAAAAGGATTATCCTGACGCGGCCTGCTGTTGAAGCCGGAGAGAAACTGGGCTTTTTGCCGGGCGATTTTAAGGAGAAGCTGGACCCCTATCTTCAGCCTCTCTATGATGCCCTGAGGGATATGATAGCGGCCAAGAAGCTGATTCAGTTCATAGAGGACGGAACCATACAGATTGCCCCGCTGGCCTATATGAGGGGACGGACCCTCGATCACGCTTTCGTGATCCTGGATGAGGCCCAGAATGCAACTGGAAGCCAGTTCAAAATGTTTTTAACCAGGATGGGTCCCGATGCCAGGTTCGTTGTTACCGGCGATGATTCGCAGGTGGATCTGCCCAGGCATGAAGATTCCGGACTGGTTCAGGCCATGAAGATACTCGCAGGAATCAAGGGGATATCAATCATCCGTTTCGATGGCCGGGATATTATGAGGCACAGGCTGGTGAAGTCCATCGTGGCCGCATATGACAGTAAATCAAAAAATAAAAAATGATACAGTTATGACAAACGCATTACAAGGTACCAAGTTTAATCTGCAGGGGCAGAAGAGCCTCTATACAGGTAAAGTCAGGGATGTTTATAACATCAAAGATGATTATCTGGTTATGGTTGTGTCAGACAGGATTTCAGCCTTTGATGTGGTTATGCCCAAAGGAATCCCCTATAAAGGACAAGTACTGAACCAGATTGCTTCCAAATTCCTGGATGCAACTTCGGATATTGTACCAAACTGGAAGATCGAAACCCCCGATCCCAATGTAACGGTGGGCCACATGGCAGATCCCTATAAGGTGGAGATGGTTATCAGGGGATACCTGACCGGCCATGCCTGGCGTGAGTACAAGGAAGGTAAAAGGGAACTGTGCGGAGTTCCGATGCCCGACGGACTGAAGGAGCATGACCGTTTCCCGGAACCGATTATTACACCCACCACCAAAGCTGACGAGGGACACGATGAAGATATATCCAGGGAGGAGATACTATCGAGCGGACTGGTTCCGGAAGAAGAGTATATTCAACTGGAGGATTATACGAGGAAGTTGTTCCAGAGGGGTACTGAAATGGCCGCCGAGATGGGCCTGATCCTGGTGGACACCAAATATGAGTTCGGACAGAAGGGTGGAAAGATCATGCTCATCGATGAGATCCATACCCCCGACTCATCCCGCTATTTCTATGCCGAAGGGTATCAGGAGCGCCAGGATGAGGGAGAACAGCAGAAACAACTCTCCAAGGAATTTGTGAGGCAATGGCTCATCAGCAATGGCTTCCAGGGAAAGGAGGGGCAAACAATTCCTGACATGCCGGAATCATTTGTCAGGGAGGTAAGTGAGAGGTATATCGAATTGTTTGAGAACATTACGGGTGAAACTTTTGTTAAGGCAGATACAAGCAGCATAGAAAGGCGAATTCTTAATAATATCAATGATTTCATTTCCAGGTAGGACCGCAATTATACTGATGCTGGGACTTCTCTTCAGCATCTCAGCCTTCGGACAGGATAAAATACTAGTGGAACGTTCCGTTAATAAGGTGATCCTTGAGGGGAAGGTCTACTATATTCATGTGGTTGAGCCGGGGCATACTCTTTATGCCATAGCAAAGGCATACAACATCTCACAGAAAGAGATTGCAGTTGAGAATCCCGGGGTCATATCGGGTATCAGAATCGGGCAAACCCTGAAGATCCCTGTGGAATCATCAAATGAACAGGAGATAGATACTTCTGAAAAGGAGAATATCCACCAGAGAGTGGGGACCCATAAAGTTAAAAAAGGGGAAACCTTTTACAGTATATCAAAGATCTACGGCGTTACGCAGGAAGGGTTGCAGGAGGCAAACCCATCCGTCAGTATTGATGAGCTCAGGCCGGGTCAGCGCCTTCTTATTCCCGAGCGGAAAGTGCTGCTGGTGGTACAGGAAAATGCCTTCAATGAAGAGGGATTTGCCTATCATAAGGTCAAGCGCAAAGAAACCCTCTACTCCATTGCCCGGTATTACGAGGTGAGTGTTCAGGATATCAGGAACGCCAATACTGAACTTGGATGGGGTGGGCCTAAAGCCAGCCAGGTGATCAGGATTCCGCTGCCACAGGTTATTGACAAGCCGGAATCGGCCAGGGATACTATTCCGGTCGACTCCTTTTTATATGCTCAGGGCGACACGACCATGGAGGCCTACCATTACGAAGAGCTGGTATACGATCATGACAGGCCCCGGCGCACCTACCGGATTGCCTTTTTCATACCTTTTGATTTCCAGGAGCAGGAACCACTCGATTCACTGATTAAGGATGTGGAGTCAGCGTCACGCCGGAACCGGATTATTGAGCGTTACCGGAGGGATGAAAAGGAGCCCCAGTCGATTGAATTCCTTGAGTTCTTCCAGGGCTCACTGCTTGCTATAGACTCAATGCGACAGACGGGTATGAGGCTGGAAGTCAGCTATTATGACACAAAGAAGAGTATGGTCCGGATGCATCAAATACTTGAAGAGCCGGGGATGGATGATATGGACCTGATCATAGGGCCATTCTACAATTTTAATCTTGAGATCGCGTCTCCTTTTGCCCGGAGGCACAAAATACCCATTGTTACTCCCTTCTATAACGAAATGACATACCTGTGGGATAATCCCTACCTGTTCCAGGCCAACCCGTCCCTTGAAAGGGCTTATGGCGATCTTGCCAAACTTGTGGCCGGTAAACACGACCATAACATCGTTTATGTAAGGGAGGAGGATTCGCTTGACAAAGAGAAGAACGTTTTGCTTCAGGAGTTGATTTTTGACGGATTCGATGATTACCGTCCTGAGAATCCCGGGGGAATTAAAGAGATGGTCCTCACTCTGGAACACACCACCGAGATTATCCATTCCCTGTCGAAGGACAAGAAAAACCTGGTTGTGGTCCCCACCAGGAACGAGGCGCTTGCCAGCAGAGTCGTTTCATCACTCTACTTCAACCTGAATAATTTTGATATCGAAGTGATCGGCACTCCTTACTGGCCAGAGTTTTCCAGTATAGAATATAAGTATTATCATGACCTGGGCCTTATGTTCTACTCTTCCTTTCGGATGGATTTGCTGGATCCAAAGGTAGATGCATTTTTGGAGAGGTACAGGGATCATTTCTATGTGGAACCACGCTCTATGACAAGGCAGGGAATTAATTACGGGATCGCCGGCTATGATATCACCCTCTTTTTTACCATGGCCTTAAGGCAATTCGGACCTCGTTTCATTCTTTCGCTGGATAAATATGATCCTGAACTGGTGCTTGATACCTACAATTTTACCAGGGTGAGTTCAGCAGGTGGGTATGAGAACAAAGAGATTGGTTTTTACCAGTTTCTGCCTGATATGTCCATTATTGAAATTGAGGTTCCTGAACCGCCGCAGAGGAATTATTTCTTCTGGCACATGGATAACAGGAAGCGGGAGTACCTCAATCACGATCCTCAATAGAGTAAGCTGATATGATGAAACTCTTCAGATTAGGAGTAGTATTACTCCTGTTGCCCTTTATTTCCTGTAATCTGAAGGAAGAGATTCCCATCGATTCATATGTTGTAATGGTCTCATTTGACGGATTCAGGTGGGACTATTGTGATCTCTTTAATACACCGAATTTCGATGCCATGGCAGAAGCCGGCGTGAAGGCCGACAGGATGATCCCCTCTTTTCCCACTAAGACATTTCCAAACCACTATGCCCTGGCAACCGGCCTTTATCCCGATCACAACGGGATTATCAACAACAGCTTCGATAGCCCTGACCTGGGAGGGATTTACCGCATCAGTGACCGGGATATGGTAAAAAATCCAGATGCCTATTTCGGGGAGCCCATATGGCTCACTGCTGAGCAGCAGGGTAAAAAGGCAGCATGTTTCTTTTGGGTGGGCAGTGAGGCGGCTGTCGGTGGTTCCTATCCTACTTTCTGGAAAGAGTATGATAGAAGTATTCCCCACATGCAGCGCGTTGACCAGGTGATCAAATGGCTGGAGATGCCAATGCATAAACGCCCGGGCCTGATCACCCTTTATTTTGAGGAACCCGATGCCATAGGGCACTATGCCGGGCCTGAAAGCCAGGCCACAGGTGAGGTAATCGAATCACTGGATTCCATACTGGGCGCATTGCGCACGGGCATCGCCAGCCTTGATATAGCCGACCGTGTGAACCTGATTGTATTGTCGGATCATGGCATGGGACCCATTACCAGGGATAAATATGTCAATATCCTGGATGTTGTTCCCGGGGAGTGGACCGATATGCTTGTTGGAGAAAACCCGGTCTACCTGATCGATCCTGCGGAAGGATATGAAGATTCTATTACCCTTTACCTGGATGCCACCGAAGGAGTGAATGCCTGGCAAAAGGATGAGATCCCCTCCCGTCTGAACTATGGGACCAGTCAACGCTTCCCCGGTATAGTAGTGGTGGCAGACAGCCTTTGGAGCATCGGAACCAAATCTGAGCCCTCAGGATACATGGGCGGAGCTCACGGCTACGACAATGCCTTTACAGACATGCATGCAATTTTCCTTGCGGAGGGGCCGGCATTCAAAAAGGACTATGTGAGCGATCCCTTTTCCAACGTGGAGGTTTATGGTATCATTGCCCATATCCTGGGCCTTGTCCCCGCCCAAACCGATGGGGATATCTCAAACGTTTCCGACCTTTTTGCAGATTAGCTTCCGTTAGATTTGAGTGAACAATCTCGAATTTGGTTCTCGTTTAGCTCGAAGGCTGCGTAAAGCCTTTTCCAACCTTTTCAGGATGGAGAAGATGAAGGCAGCAGAAAGGAGGCAGGTAACAACAAATATTAATAAGTCTTAGAGAAAAAGATTTCTATATTTGTCGAACAAATTTCACATGGAACTAAAATCAAATTTATGTTTAAAGGGCACCCCAAGGGACTATACGTAGCATTCTTTGCCAATTTAGGAGAGCGGTTTAGTTTTTATATAATGATGGCATGCCTGGTCTTTTTCCTTCAGGCTAAATTCGGACTGGCGGAGGTTAAAGCAGGCAATATCTACAGCTTATTCTACTTCTTAACGTATGCCCTTGCACTGGTTGGTGGCTTTATAGCAGACAAAACCCAGAATTACAAGCGGACCATTTTCATGGGAATCCTTATCATGCTTATAGGAAAAATTCTCATAACCATACCAAGTTTTGGCTATATCATTACACTTATCGCCCTGTTCACAATCGCTTTCGGGAATGGCCTTTTCAAGGGAAACCTTCAGGCCGTAGTGGGACAGTTGTACGACAAACCTGAATACTCCCACCTGAGAGACAGGGCATTTTCTGTATTTTATATGGGAA
>JAAEOI010000059.1 GCA_024244665.1 Bacteroidota bacterium
ACCCCTTAAACCTGATATCCCGTGCTACGGTTTCAATGTTTTTTGCATTGGTAGCCTTGATGACCATAGTCAGCATCTCGGTGATGACAACTTATACGGATAGCGTAATGCTGTTCCTCCTCGGTAACTAGATCAAGGCTCGATGCCGCGGATGAAGTCGGAGTATGGTGACAGTGATTTCGATTGGAAAATCAATGGAAACAAGTTCATTGTCACCATATCTCCCGGGGCAACATCGTTGACCTCACCCCTCATTACATTTACTGACACTTGTCTAAAGGCATAAGAAATACTAACCCCCGATCATCCCTGTTCCACCAGCCAAAGAAGGCGATGCAATACGCCGCCAGAAAGAATCCTGAGAATACGAAACAGTGATGGGGAGAGAATGCCGAAGAATGGCTTCACGCTTATCATTCCAATAAAGAAAAGGCCCCTGAAAACAGGGGCTTTGAATTGGTGCCGGCACCACGGATCGAACGCGGGACCTACTGATTACAAGTTGGTTACTCAAGAAATTA
>JAAEOI010000060.1 GCA_024244665.1 Bacteroidota bacterium
GGCTCCCAATAGACTCGCACGTGTTAGACATTGCTTGCGGAAAGGGCGAGTTCCTGATTCGTCTGGTCAAAACTTATGGTGTTCGAGGGTTGGGTATCGACATTTCTCCTTTTTATATTGCCGAAGCGAAGAGAAGGCTGGAGGCGCGGGCTCCGAGTGCGGGTATCGTCTTCAGAAAGATGAATGGTGCGGACTACAGGCCGGATGAGTCGCATAGCTTCGATCTGGTATCCTGTATCGGTGCCAGCTGGGTCTTCGGGGGGCACACTGGTACTATTGATGCACTGATTAGCATGGTCAGGCCAGGTGGCTGGGTGATAGTTGGAGAGCCGTTTTGGCTGCAGGAGCCGTCAGAGGCCTACTTGGATGCATCTGGCGATGCCAGAGAGGCTTTTGGGAGCCACTTCTCGAATGCTCAAGCGGGGGAGGAGCGAGGACTGGACCTGGTTCATGCCATCGTGAGCAGCAAGGACGACTGGGACAAGTACGAAGGCATGCAATGGTACGCGATGGTCGAGTACGCTCGCGCCCACCCAGACGATCCGGACTTGCCGAAGGTGATTGAGCGAGTGGGCAAGGCGAGGGAAGTATACCTGCGATGGGGCCGGGACACCCTGGGCTGGGCGATCTACCTCTTCAGACAGCGCCCTGCCGAGTTCCCGAGTGGTAGGCCGTTGGATTGATCGGAGAAAAGGGCGGCAAGATTTAATGAAGATCCTGGAATCATTGTAATGAATGTACAGTTGCCAACACAATGTAAGTCCATAACCGCAAACGCAGTGGAATAAATCATTAAAGCCGACCGCTTACTCGTGTCACGCTTTTAGCTGGAATTTCAAAATCTGCGCCACGCTACGGCTGCATATTCCTGCGATTCCACCGGCTTAATTCAACAGTTATATGTCAAACAAATGTAAAGCAGGCATAATTTCTGCTCTGAAAATTGCATGGTCTAAGCCCTTTTTATTCCATGGATTATAATACTGCCAGCAAAGTACCCTGGTTTCATTGACCAGATCATGCAAAATTATATAACACTCAGATAAACAGGAGTTTAGATCGAAATCAAATGTAATGCAATTCCTTAAAAAGAATGATTTTGTCAAGGATTTGAACGATCATGGTAAGTGGAGGAGGGAGGATTATCCTAGTTTTGAGGCAACGTTAAAGTCCATTATTACGTCATGCCTAAGGAATTGAAAAGAGTGAAGAGCGAATACAGCGAGAGAATCACAAAACTCCGGAGGATTGAGTTGGGGATTGTGATTGGTCTCGTTTTAATTTTGCTCCTGGTTGCAGTATTACTTTTGAAATAGATTTTTTTTTATATTAATAAGTGTTATAATTAATCTTCATTAAAACAAAACTAGTATTCACTAAAACAGAACATCATGAGAAAACTACTTACACTTACTTTTGTTTCACTTTTCTGCGGGCTGTCGCTGGGAGCGCAGGAATTGCCCGGGCTGCTCTTTACGGAGTTCTCCGTGACCACAAACGCCCAGGCGGGTTACTATGAGCTCACAAATATGGAGGATACCGCCATCGACCTCAGGGATTTTATCCTCAGGAGGTATATCCATAGTGAGAAACCTTTGGAGCATGGGCCGCTCGAAGGGCAATTCGTTGACCGCTGTAAAGCGGATTTTAGCCTGCTTCTGGATTCGGCCGAGGCCCATCTTGAGCCGGGGGAAAGCTTTACCATCATGCCGGTTTCTGAAGCTAGAGAGACTGACAAAACCAGCTTCTTGTTTGGCCAGAACCAGACCCGACCTGGCTCCCGCGATTCGGCTGATTATATAAATTATAGAGTTGATTGGAACTGGGACGTCAACCAAATAAGGATAGAAATGGGATGGGAAAAAGACAGTGCATTCATCGATCTGCTGGTGAGGCCCACTCCAAAAGAAAACACCTATCTCTATTGGAAAGATACCATCGCCGTGGATGCGATAATAAATCTCCTTGATGCGGGTGGCAGAGCGACACCACTGCCTAATTTTCCTATTGCAGGGATTGATAATTCAACAGATAACTATGTGCATGTCAGGAAATCGACTATTAAAAAGAGCACCCTGGACTGGGATATTTCCCGGGGGATCGATGCTTCGGATTCCGAGTGGATGACCATTTTTCAGGACCATAGCAATCCCTGGAACCCTTCATTTTTCACAACGATCGGCACCCATGGTGACTTTTCAATAGATTTTTCTTCAGCAGTGCTGACCATCGATCATACTGCAAAAACCATCACGGTGCCCTGGGGCATACGAAAAGGGACATTTAACGTAGAATTGAGCCCTTCCAAGGGACTCATCGATGAGATTGATTTCGGACCGGGCATGGCCTATCTGTATAATGAACAATCCGACAGCGCCAGCTCTGCCTGTATGCTGGGCGATACCCTCTGGGTTTATGCCGCCGGTGCTGACCTGGAAACCGCAGGCTATGCCATAATTCCGGCTGCCCCTGAGGCAGGTGATGCCATGGTACTTCCCAGAAGAATCATGAACGAGGATCCTAAAGGTTGGTCTTCTTATGTGAAACCTTCGGGTGCTGCGGCCAATGATGCAACTGTCCTTGACATAGGGTCCAATTATTATGCCTATGAATGCAATTACTATGTTACGGAAAATGGTGATGGTGCAGATTCCATTACCTGGATCCCCTTTGCCGAACGGATCGACACCCTTTTTAAATACCTGGAGAAAGCTCCCGACGCTTCCTGGGAGATCGATTGGGTGGATGGCGTAGTTAGAGCGGACCTGAAAGAGGGCGATATACTGAAAGTGACAAACGGTTCTGTCACGGAGGAGTACTACCTCTCCCTCAAACCCCTTGAAAAAGGATCCATCGCCTCGCTTTCTGCCATCACCTGGCCCGATGTGAATAAGGAAGATACCGGCTGGGACAGCGATACCATTCCCGGATTCTCTTCAAATATATATCAATACAATGTTGAGATTCCTTACGGGAGTACCAATATCCCGGCCCTCTCCTTTGTCAAGGAGGATGTGAATGCCATGGTAGAGGTTCAAAGTGCCGCAAATATTAGAGGGGGCATCGATGACAGGACAACTACTATAACTGTTACTTCTGCTGATGCCGGGGTAGTCAATGAGTACAGGATCATATTCAATGCTGAAGTAAGGCCGACAGATATGCAGCCCTACTTCGCAGAGCCCATTGTTACCGAGTTTATCTGGGTCCTCTGGTGGTCTGCCAGTTTTGTGGAAATATCCAATGTGGGGAACCAGCCTCTGGACCTTGGGAAATATTTGCTTGGAGGGGGTGGAGAAACACCTGCAAATTTCATTACCAGACCTCTTGACAGTGATAGTGCTTCATCCTGGAGAGGTAGATATAGGAAATATATCCCGGGTAAAAAATACAGCGACTATCCTTACTGGGCCGATAACCACGTTGGAATGGTTGTGGATGATCCGGATATCCTGCCCATCATTGAGCCTGGTGAATGTTTTGTGATCGCATGGTTCAGAACTGCCAACCACACTACTCCTGGCGATGCAAGGTATTTTGATCCTTCCATGTATAATGTGTTGTTTTCAAACGTGGTTGAGAACCAGTGGGGAGAAGTTGATTATCAGGGCCCTAAGGCGTTCAAGTACATCTTTAAAATAGAAGGAGACTCGATTCTGGATGGCCTGAAGGCGATGGGTGATCCGGAGGATTTCCTACTGTTGGACGTTTATGGCGACAACGGAGACCCTGGGGCCTTTGGAGGTGAAATAGATGGTGTAGGTGCCAGTAATCCAATGAACCACACTTTCCGAAGGAAACCTTCCAACTATCTTCCTCAAACCTCACCCACGGTAAATACGGGTCAGACCGCAGAAGAACATTCCTGGTACGTACTCAATCCTTCCCTTTTGGATCCCTCCATCGGTGGGGACAGGGTGAAGTACTTGACTTCCGATATTGGCAACTTTACCCACGATCCGATCACCCTGTACATGTCCACTGTAAGCAGTATCGCTTACCTTGTGGATGATGGTTACAAGACCGAGGATGGTCTGAAAATCAAGGGTGTTGTCGCAGGAACGACCAGCGCTTCCTTCATTGAAAACCTTATTCCAAAGGATGTGGATCAGGGTCTTTCAGTAATCAGCAGTACATCCGGGCTTGTTCTGGGTGATGATGATCAGCTGGCAGCAGGTGATACCCTGAGGGTAATCTCCAAAGATGGCGAGAACATCACCAAGTATACGGTTGAACTGGGTGCACTGGACAGCAATGCCACACTGGTCTCCACAGAATATACCGTCAATATCGACGGAGCGGATGGTACGGTTTCTGGGATTCCAATGGATATTTCCATCCAAGATGTGCTTGACAATGTGGAAGTACCTGCCCTGGCCGTCCTCAATATCATTGATGCAGCCGGGAACCTGGTACCCCTTCAGGTGATGGATATGAGTGATTCAACCTACAGGAAGACGATGGTCATGGGTGATATCTCGTTCGAGGTGACAGCACAGGACGGAACAACCATTACCTACCTGCTTGACCAGGGCATCCTCTCTTCTGATGCATGGGTAACTTCCAATGTCTATACGGTCAACCAGGAAAACCTGACGATCGCAGATATTCTGAAGGAAACCACCGTGGATATTCTCCTGTCGAACCTGATTCCTGCGGGGAACGCTACAATGATGATAGCCGATAAGGCCGCCTTCAAAAGGGATTCAGGTTATGTTGCAATGGATGATATAGTTATAGTGACTTCGGAGGATGGAACCCAAACCGAAGTGTACAGTCTGAGGAGTCTGGGTTATGTGGCCAGCTCAGCAGCCTGGGTTACATCCAGTGTCTACACTGTTACCCTATCCTCAGTAGATGAGATTCCTGTGAACACAGATGTGTCTGAGTTCCTTACAAACATCGAGATACCCGGTGGTGCTTATCTGAAGCTGATGGATGACACAGGAGCGGAGAAGGAAAGCGGAACCATCCTTGGTACAGACCAGCTGGAGGTGACATCGGAAGACCTGAGCACGGTGGTGGTATATACCCTCAACCTGCTTGTCTCTGTCCATGACTGGGCAATGGCTGACATGAAGGTCTATCCTAACCCTGTCTCTGATCTGTTACATATCGAAGGACTGGAAGGAAGCTGCCAGATTGAGCTGACTTCTATGAGCGGACAGATACTGAAAGCAGTTCAGACCAGCGATCCTGTTTGCGAATTGTCTGTTTCTTATCTCTCTGCCGGGATGTATATCCTCAGGGTTACTGACAGCCACCTTAATGTGAAGGTGATGCGGGTTATTAAAAGTGAGTAGTAGTAGTTTTTTCTTATAATTGCAGTACTGGCAGCGGCCTTTACAAAACCGCTGCCAGTATTTTTTTCATCAATAGTATAGCTTATGAGAAACGTTGTGCCGAAAAAAAGCTTATTACAGGGTGTCTTGCGGGTAGGTAATTTCTCCGGAAGAATGGTTTTATCAAGGATTTGGTTGATGATGGTAAGCGTTTGACGGGGCAATATCATAGTTTTGTCCTTTGATGTGGTGATATTCATGTTATACCAAAATGTCAAGGTTCAGAAAACATATTCAAAATCATAGTTAATAAAACCAGAATCATAGGTACGGTACGCATATTTATGTAATATTTGTTTAATCAGATTATAGTGTTCAGTGAAACTGAAAGTCTTCAACCTAAATTACCTAAGTATGAATGATTTACCAACGGAATCTAAACTATATGAAAAGGTTATTCGTCTTATTTATAAGGTAATGCAGATTGTAAAAAGTGAGTTGAAGTAGTAGAAGCAGTAGCAGTAGTTAGTTAATGATAGTTCGAGTACTGGCAGCGGATGAATCAGAACCAAGGCCAGTACTTATTCAATAAATCCATAACATATGAAAAGGCAGGTGTGCTTGATAGTTTTTCTTGCTCTGTGTTTGGCCGCGTGTCAGAACATATACGAGTTGGAGAAATACCAGTATCCCGAGTGGCAGGCGGGAAAGATCTATACCCAGCTGTCAGACAATACGGAGGCCACTGTTTTTCTTGAGCTACTGGAATCGACAGGTTATGA
Organism: Bacteroidota bacterium; assembly: GCA_024244665.1. Next base: position 6,065 of record JAAEOI010000060.1, read on the forward strand.
CACCGTATTGAACAAGTCTGGATCTTACACGGTATTCGTACCCACCGATGACGCCTTTCAGACCTGGTTCGGTGATCATCCGGAATACGAAAGTACGATCGAGAAGATTCCTTTTGAGCAGCGTGAGGCCATGGTGCAATACCACCTGCTTCAAAATCGCTGGAGCCGGGAGCAGATGAGCATGCTCGGCAATGAAGGCTGGATTGACGAGGACGATCCTAACAATAACCGCCCCACCGCCTATAAGCGACAGTCAGTGTTCCGTAATCCGGATAAGAAATACTGGATCAGGCCCAGGGAAAATGACCTGAGACAGGAGCAGGAAAGCATTGTGGACTCTACTTCGGCAAGTTATTACAGGAAGGTCTATACCGACTCCAGGAAATACCTTCCGCTGTTTTTCGATGAATTCTTTGGGATCAACGACCTTGGTCCGGATGACTACGCATTCTATTTCGACAGAACCTACCAGTACAACGATATTCATATTGCCAATGGCAGACTGCTGGGAGATGAGATACCGGCAGAAAATGGTTTCATCAATATGATCGACCAGGTGATTATTCCCCCTGTGAATGTGGAAGAGTATCTTCTTTCTGATCATAAGGGGGTTACGACCATGCGCTTTCTGGAGAACATGTACCGTTTCAGCGAGTTTTTGCCCAACAACAGAGCAACCCTTGAGCAACCGGAGGCAATTGGGGGTGGAGTTTACGATACCCTGTTCAATCTAAGCTTTGATAATGCTCCCTATACCTTCCCCTTTGAGATCCACAGTGAAGTTACCGGTTCCGGATCCGGGGTGGAGAGGGAGGCATCCACTCTGAGGCATCATTACGGGATTTTGATACCCACCGATCAGGCCTTTGAAGATTTCGTTTCAAACACGCTTACCGGTCCCGATCGCTGGCCCGATTATCATAGTATCCCGGATATTGTCCGGTGGTACATTCTGAATACTCACATGAGTTCCAAACCAATCTACAGGTCCACGTTGAAAACTGGTGTTACCAATGCATTTGGAGAAACCGTCGAGCTGGATGAGTCTATGATCCGGGAAACCTATTACAGTAGCAATGCGACGATCTTGCTTCTCGATGAGATGATTGAATCCAAAGCATTTAGAAGCATCACCTCCCCGGTTCTCCTCCAGCCCGGATATTCAACCATACTCTATGCGCTGGTTTACACGAATATCCTGGAAGCTCTTGGGAGAGAGGGTGATTTTGTATACTACCTTTCAAGCGATGCGGTCCTGGAGAATGACTCTTCGCTGCTCGTTGACCTGAGCAATGGATACCTCATGTTTACTGTGGTCGACCAGAGCACGCCCAATCCCGTCCCGGTATACACCAGTTTTGGTGAAGTAAGAAAAAGGATCCTCAACCAGGTTGGGCGGAGGCACCCATTGGGACATGCCAGGAAGGAATTCATTGAAACTTTAGGAGGAAACTACCAGGTGGTTGACAATGAATTGAACACCGTGTCAGGCGGTTTACCAAATACCTACGGCTACAAAGGAGACTCGGCTATCTTTTGGGAGCCTGAGCTTGTCGGGTATTTTGAGAACGGGACAACTTACGGGGCCGAGACCTGGTTTACCACCCCTATAGCAAGCATGTACACTGTGCTGAGCGGTTATCCCCTGTTCAGCTCTCTTTTGGAAGAGACCGGACTGAGAGACAGCCGTTACGAAAAGATCATGTTTCTGGAAGAGGGGAAGAAATATACCGTATTTGTGCCTACTGATGAGGCCTTGCTTGCATATGGTGCTGACACACTGGGGATGGAGGACCTTTCCAGGCTTTTAAAAAATCACTTTATTAAGGATGAGCTTATCTGGACCCACGGCCTGGAGGCCTCAGGCTCCTATCAGACCGCATTGGAATTGCAAGGTGGCAGCGGATTTGAGAGCCTGGAGCTGGAAACCGGGATCGATTATATTGACATCCTTGCTTCCGATGGATCGGTTTTTTGCCATGTACCGGAAAACGGTATGCATACCAATAAAATGACTGCCTATACCACTATCGGCAGTAATCGCAACGATAACAGGGTTCCCGGGCCATACGATTATGTCATCAAGGGTGTGGTTCATAGGATTGATAAGGTACTTGCGCCTGATTTATAAGATAGAAATGGAACGAAAATTATACATATCAGCATTCTTGTTTTTTTTCATTGCTGCAGCCATGCTTGGGCAGTCCGGGAAGATGATCAGGGGGGTGGTTTCAGACAGCATTTCCAATGAGCGGATCATTGGGGCAACCATTGCAGAATATGACAGGGATAACCGCATTGTCAAAGGAACCGTTACAGATTTGGATGGCAACTTTGTGTTGAATATCAGCGATCCGGATCATATTTTTCGGGTAAGTTATATTGGTTACATGACAGAAGAGTTTAGCATAAACGACCGTGAAGTCTTCAATATTCTGATCAATTCCGAATCCATCCAAATGGAAGAGGTCACTATCACGGCAAGATCAAGTGTCGACCCCCTGACTGGTATCGCAGAGCGGGATATTACGGGTGCCAGGGTCAAGATCGATATGTCCTCAGCCACACATATTGGAGCCTCCTCGGCCGATGAGGCGCTACAGGGAACTATATCCGGCGTGGATATCATGTCTGCCTCGGGTGATCCCGGCAGCGGAACATCGATTGTCATCCGTGGTCTAACCTCCCTTGGAGGAGCTAAACCCCTGATCGTTGTTGACAATATAGCCCAGGATGTCATTGGGATGGCCGATTTTGATTTTGCATCAGCCGACCAGGAAGATATCGGTGACCTGGTCAATATTGCCCCCCAGGATATCAAATCCATTGAGGTGCTGAAAGATGCCTCCACGACAGCTGTATGGGGTTCAAAGGGAGCCAACGGTGTTCTGCTGATCGAGACCTACAGGGGACGCAGGGGCAAGACAAGATTTTCATACCAGGGGAAGTACACCCTGAATATTCAGCCACCGGCCATCCCCATGCTCAACGGTGATGAGTATATCACCCTTCAGCTGGATGCCCTTCATAGCGAAAACCCCTATTTTGAGCTTCCCCCTGAAATCGCTTACGACCGGACCTATTCTGGATTCTATAACTATTCAGCCAATACGGATTGGCTTGAAGAGATTACCAGGCCTGGTTTCATTAATGATCAGTATATAAAAATGTCGGGAGGGGGAGATAAAACCCGTTATTTTGCCTCGGTGAATTACCACAACAATACCGGAACTACCCTCAATACTTCACTGAATCGCCTTTCCACGAGGATCAACCTGGATTACAATATCTCCGACAAAATCATACTCACGGTAAACTTCAATTACACAAACAGTGTCAAGGAGGATAACTACGTGCTGGATAAAAAAAACCCTGTACGGAAGATGGCCTATATCAAGGCTCCCAACATGAGTGTCTGGGAATATGATACCTATGGAAATCCCACGGGAGATTATTTCACGCCTATCACCTCTTACCAGGGAAGCGGGATCATCTATTACAACCCTGTGGCCGTTACAGACCTGAGTGTTAACGACAAGAGGACGGATCAGATGCAGAATAGTTTCATTTTTCGCTACAACATTTTGCCCTGGATGCGTTTTCAACAGACGATAAGCTTGAGCTATGTGGGAAGCAAAGTGAATAAGTTCCTTCCCAGTACTGCCATTGGTGCCCACTGGGTACATCCAGATAACAACCTTGCTACTGAGATAAACGACGTCAACCGCAAAACCACCTTCAGGTCACAGCTTTTCCTGGCACCCAGGATCAAAAACCGGAACCATCAGCTGAGTGGAGTTGTGATGATGGAAAATGAAGATCTTACCGGGGAAGCTACAGTCACTTCGGGAAGCAATCTTCCAAATGTTTTTCTGAGTGACCCTGCCAGCCTTAGCCAGATGAACAGCATAGAGTCCTATAACTCCCAGGTGAGGAATATAGGCTTCCTGGGAAGCATCAACTATAAACTCAGGGACCGCTATATTTTCGCTCTGAATGCCCGTGTGGACGGCAGCTCAAAATTTGGAGCCAACCACCGGTGGGGACTATTCCCCAGCGCATCTCTTGGATGGAGGTTTTCAAAGGAGAGGTGGATGCAGAATCTGGAGTGGATCAGCGATGGCAAAATCCGTTTGAGCTGGGGAGAGGTAGGCAGGCAGCCCAGGAACGCCTATGACAGGCATGCCATTTTCAATACACCCGGCGGTGTGAACTCCTACATGAATCAATCGGTTATTGTGGCGCAGCAGGTCCAGCTGGACAACCTGAAGTGGGAGACCAAGACCTCGATCAACCTGGGTATTGACCTGGGCCTGTTTAAGGACAGGATTACCCTGAGGGCTGATATCTACAAGGACAAGATAGACGACCTTCTCTGGGAGAACTACGCGATACCGGGCACCTCTGGATATAAAACCCTGAAGTGGTTCAACGGGGGAGTGATGGAAAACTGGGGCTGGGAGTTTAATACCAGTGCGGTCCTTCTCACGAAACATGAGATGAACTGGCGTGTAAATGTCAACATAGCTCAGAATTTCAACTCCTTTGATCAGTTTCCGGATAATTTCAACAACGAAGTTGGGGAAAGTATCGGAACCGGGATCTATCCCCGGAAGATCAATATCGGTCAGCCCGTGGGCTCATTTTATGGCTTCCGCTACCAGGGAGTGTGGCCTACGGATGCATCTGTTTCCGCGACCACTGGCAGTGGTGAGGTTCTGAATGATCTCACCGGAACACCTGTGGAGTTAAGTTACCGTGATGGGGAACACATTTTTGCCGGAGGAGATGCCATCTACCAGGATGTTAACCATGACGGTGTAATCGACATCAATGATGTGGTCTACCTGGGAGACTCCAATCCGGAGTTCATGGGCGGATTTGGAAGTTCATTTACCTGGAAAGATTTTATGATATCGGCCCAGTTCCATTTCAGGACCGGATTCGACATTGTGAATACCGTTGCCATGGATACAGAAGGCATGCTGGACAGGCGAAACCAGAGTAAGGCAGTTCTGCAGCGCTGGACCTACCAGGGACAGGATGAGCCGGGATTGCTTCCTCGTGCCTATATGAATCATCCGGCCAATAATTTGGGATCGAGCCGCTATGTGGAAGCGGGTGATTTCCTCAGGCTGAACAACGTGAGTATCCGTTACTCCCTGCCAAAAGCTGTATGTAAATCTTTAAGAGTTAGCGGATTTGATATTGCCGTCACCATGAGGAAGCTGCTGACCATCACCCGTTATACGGGTCAGGATCCTGAAGTACCCCAGGTAGGTGATGATCCTTTCTGGTTTGGCACCGACAAAGCGAATACGCCCCCGCCACGGGCTTTTACAATAAGCATGTTACTCGAGTTTTAATCTGCATATGAAGAAGCTACTATTATATATAACGATCCTGTTGCTCACACTCTCCTGTGAGGATTATCTTGAGCTGGTTCCGCCAGACGGCCTTGTAAAGGATGAATTTTGGAAATCTAAAGAAGACATGGAGTCTGTGCTTTTGGGAGCCTATCAGCAATTTGCATCGATGGATGAAGTCCTGTTCTACCTGGGAGAGTTGAGGGGAGGTATGTTATGGGAAGATGTACAAACTCCCCCTTATCTGCAGGAGATATTTGATGGTATCATCTTGCCTGACAATCAGTTGTGCGACTGGAGGGGTTTTTATTTAGCGATCAACTATTGCAATGCCGTTATTCAGAACGCTCCCGTAGTAAAAGAGATAGATCTCACCCTTTCCGACTACCAGAGGGACATCTTCATCTCTGAAGCGACCTTCCTGCGGAGCCTTGCTTATTTCTACCTTGTGAGAACATTTCGGGATGTACCGATGATCCTGGAAGCTGTTGAGTCCGATGCGGTGGAGATCTATCTTCCTGCATCGCCGGCCAGTGATGTACTGAGCCAGATTAAATCCGATCTGCTGGGTGTTAAACTGCGTGCGACCACTGATTTTGGATCCAATGAACTGAACAAAGGCCGGGCGACCAAAGCTGCAATAACTGCACTTCTAGCCGATATCTGCCTGTGGAATTTTGAGTATGAGGAGTGCATTGGATACGTGGATGAGCTCGAATCGATGGGCTTCCCGGTGATCCCTAACTCGCAATGGTTCAATATCTTTTACCCGGGAAATTCACTGGAAAGCATTTTTGAATTTCAGTTCAACAGCGCCTATGGAGAAAGCAACAAAATGTACGCGATTACCCAACAGAATGCCAGAAGATTCCGTGTCAGTCCGAAAGCCTATAACCTGTTTTTCAGCAGCGTCTTCAATTTTGAGGAGACCAGGGGTTTTGGAACCATTTCCGCCAACGACGAGAGGATCTGGAAATACGTGGGCAGAGAGGCCGATGGAAGAACACAGCGTTCCGGGGCTGACCAGACCAACTGCAATTACATTATCTACCGCATGTCCGATCTGGCCCTTATGAAAGCGGAAGCCCTCTCCCAGCTATCCAGGTTTGATGAAGCCCTTGCTATCGTAAACGATATCAGGATTAAGCGGCGGGTGTTGCAGGTATCTCCGGTATACACTGAAGAGGCCTTCGAGGATGTGATCCTGAAAGAGAGGGCTCTTGAGCTTGCATTCGAGGGGAAACGGTGGTTCGACCTTTTGCGAATGGGAAGAAGGAATGATTTTGAAAGAAAGGAGGACCTGATTGATATCCTTGTGGAGAATGTGGCCTCCACCAGGAAACCAGTCATGGAGGCCAAGTTAACCGATCCTTCCGGCTGGTATCTGCCTGTCTGGGACAAAGAACTGGAACGGAATAAAAATTTGGAGCAAAACCCGTACTATGATGATTCATATTAGAAGATCGCTTACAGCCATTCTGCTCCTTTCCTGCCTTGGCCTTGTTTCATGCCGAAAGGATGTACCTGACCTGGGCTGGGTGGATGAAGAGGTATTTTCCATGGGTAGCTACCTGGAAGACGAAAGCTATGGAACCCGGTTTACCAGGTTTCTTGCCCTGGCTGAAATCACCCATAACCTGGATGCAATGAAGGCCAGTAATCCGGAGGGTACGGGCTATACCTGTTTCCTGCCGGATGATAGTGCTTTTGACCATTTTTTAGAGAACAGCACCATATTCGACAGCTTCGATGACCTGTTATCGGACACAGCCTATTGTCTGGAACTGGTCCGGTATCATATTGTGGAAAGCCAGACCAGGCTGTCCGAGCTCCCGCTGGGTGGCCTCCCCGACAGAACCATCTCGGGCGATTTTCTGACCATTGCCTTCCGGATCACTGCAGACAGTTCCATCTACCTGGTGAATAGCAGAGCGGAGATTATTGAACCGGATATTGAGGTGACCAATGGGATCATGCACGTGATTAACCAGGTGCTGGTGCCTGTGCAGACCGGAAGCTATGAATGGCTGGCCACTCATCCCGATTGTCAGATTTTCTCTGAATTGCTTGAGTATACAGGGATCCATGAGCAGCTGGATAACGGGGACTACACGCTCCTGGTTGAGCACGATTCCATCTATCAAAAGGCAGGGATTATCAGCTTTGATGATCTGCGCAACAGCCTGGATGATCCCTCCCTGGAGCCTGACGATCCTGACAATGGACTGTACAAATTTGCAGCCTATCACTGCCTTAAAAACATCTATTTCCTGGATCGGTTTAAGTCAGGGAACTATCCGACCCTGACAAACTCGCCTGTGAATATAAAGGCCGGTTTAGAGATACTGATTAATCCGGGTGCAGATACCTTTGATATTAGTATTTCAGGTTCAGACACCACTGTAACAGACTGGATCAATCCCTTTATCCTGGAGAGCAATATTTCCACAAAAAGAGGAACCATCCACTTCATTGACCAGGTTATGGAATACTATGTGCCAGGATTAGGTTCAGCAGCCTTCCATTTCTACCATGGCTCCAATCCCTATCCCCTTGACAGGAACCATGGCGAAAATCTGGAAAGGCGTTTTATCGATCCTGAGGAGTTCCGGTACATCGATTGGACAAGCAGTGATGGAGAGTTGTGGTATGTGTTGGATTCGGACCTGGGGAACCAGCCAGTCAATAATGATTATATCAAGCTGGAGGGGAATTTCAGGATTGATTATGAAATTGGGACCGTGCTTCTTCCCGGCGATTACAATATAATCTTAGCTGCCAAAACCGGTACCAATGAGAACTTTGCCATGATCGAGGTTCTGGTTGATGGCAAAAAGGTAGGTGATAATATAAACCTGGCCACAGAATCCAGCAGGGGGGGGAACCCTTATGACAGAATAAGCATCGGTACGGTGACGATTGAGAGCTATTCCAACCATATTATTACCGTACAATCACTCGTTTCAGGAATATTCATTTGGGATTTTATAAGGTTTGATCCACGATAAAGAGATGACAGAAATAAAAATAAAGGGATTATGTAGGCTTGGGTTGCTTATTATATTGACGCAACTTTTTTTCTCCTGTGAAGATCCATGGGCAGATCACTACCATGATGTACCCGAGAGAGTCAATACAAAACTATGGGATGCCCTTAAAGAGGAGGCGCGCTTTTCATCTTTCGTCCAACAGATGGAAGCCCAGTCACTGGACACCCTTTTCAGGGATGGTCTTTCCTATACACTTTTTATTCCTTCAGAGGAGGCTATTGAAAGCATTCTGGATACGGCTGCCAATGCCGAAGAAATTCTTCTCTATCATATATTGGAATCGCTGTTCATTGGGGATAACCAGGAAGAGGAAAAACAGCTTCTGACCAGTCTGGGCAAATATGTACTTTTTAATCCTGTAGGCGACCTGTCAAGCTTCGACGAGATTCCTATCAGCTATACCAGTCCCCTCCACCTTGATGGCAAGTTTTATGAACTTGATGGCCTTGCACTCCCCCGCCCAAACCTATATGAATACATTGCCTTCAGCAATCCCTTCCTGAAAGGATACATCGATTCCAAGGATTCCATCTATATGGACAAAGAACTCAGTACACCCATTGGTTTCGATGATTTAGGAAATACAGTTTATGATACCGTATATGGAATAGTGAATACTTTCGAAGAGGAGTATTTCCCCCTGTCAGAAGAGTTCAGGAACCAGAGGGCCACCTTCCTTCTTTTCACGCTGGACCAACTAAATGCGGCGCTGGATGAAATGGCATCCGAGATCAATCTGGGAGATGGAAATGAGATTCCTTTCCGGTGGAAATCGGAAGTACTGATGCCTGCATTAATGACTTCGGCCATCTTCAAAGGTGAGCTGGAATATATAGATCTGATGAAGGATACCCTGACAAGCATTACCGGCAGCACCGTGATCATTGATCATACCAACGTGAATCCGGCTTCGCGTTTCAGGTGCAGCAACGGAATGACTTACCTGTACGACCAACTGATTATCGCCGATTCGCTCTACCTGGGCGGGAACAGGAAGGAGGGGGAACACCTGGTAGATTCTGTAGGTCAGAACTACAATTGGAAAGATGAGGTGATACTTGCCGGCGAGACCATTGGAATCCCCAGGAGCCTTAAATCCAACTATGGATCGAAGGGCAGGGTGCTTTCAGTAAAGCTGCCTCCGGAAGAGAGCTTTTCAATGGAGTTTATCATCCAAAATGTACTTCCCATGCGCTATCGTATTCTCTGGAGAGGAAACTCAGGCCTTGCAGGAAACTACCGGATATATGTTAACGGCGAGACTGTGGGTGAATTTGACACCTGGGAGTTTTTCCAGAAGAAGATATGGAGTGTGAAGGATGGGATCATTTTCAGAAAAGATGATGGCGATTATAATATGAAAGACTTCTGGGTTGAGAACATCACTGAATATGGTGATGTATCGGTCAGGATTGAATTCCTGGGGCCTTCGGAATTCAGGCCGCATGATGTGGGAATGATTATTGATTATGTTGAACTTATACCTGAGATCTGATGCGGATTATCCTTTCTATATTTATACCCCTGTTATTTGGTGGATTTATGCTAACCGCTCCTGTTGCGGGTCAGGATTCCACGCTGATCCTTGAGGGTAAGGTCTTAAACCAGCTTTCCCAGCCTGTGGATGGAGTATCGGTAAGCATAGAGGGGTCCATGAGCATTCCCTCCGTAAGTGATGAGTCGGGTATCTTTTCAATTGAGATGCCTTCCCGGGGAGTCTGGATTCTGTTATCACCTCCCGATGAGTACAAGAAGAAGCGGATCTATGTGGAGGGCAGGAGAGATATTATCATCTACCTTACCGACGCTGAAGATCTTTCCGGCGAAGATGTCATTCCACATCCCGGAGGCAACCGACCCCTGAAATACTCCACCTCTCCTGTGCAGATTCCTGATATCTCTATTATTCCCTATTTTCCTGTACAGAGTGTGGACCAGTTTCTCAAAGGGATGGTCCCGGGAATGCAGGTTACAGGCTCATCCGGAATGCCCGGGAGCGGTGCGTTTACCTCGGTAAGGGGCATCAGGAGTATGCATTCCACTTCCCAGCCCCTCTATATTATTGATGGAATACCCATTGAACCCAATGGGTTTTTCGGGTCGGGAATTGACGGTTATGCATACAATCCACTGGCCTCAATCGATCCGAATGATATTACCAGCATCCATGTGCACCGGGACAACAATGCCGGAATGTTCTATGGGATGCAGGGTTCCAACGGGGTAGTGATGATTGAAACCCTTAAACCCACCGAGGTGCGTACCATTATTGATTTCGGATACCGAACCGGTATCAGGACCTCACCCCGTGAGATTCCCCAGTTAAATGGACCCCAGCACAGAGGTCTTATCAATGAAGTACTCTACTCCTCTGGAGCCAACGAAGAGCAGTTTATGGGTGAATACCCGGGATTATACCTGTCGGAGGGTCAGGATGACTACTTCCGTTACAATCACAATACAAACTGGCAGGACGAGATCTATCAAAATGCCATATTTAATGATACCTACTTCCGGGTCAGGGGGGGTGATCAGATTGCTCGTTATGGCCTCTCGGTAGGCTACCTGAAGCACAACGGAAATGTCATCAATACGGATATGGACCGTTTGAATATCAGGTTTATAGGGACTTTCAGAGTCTTCAAGTGGTTACGAATGTATGTTAGTACCAATCTCTCAAACTCCAAATATAACCTGAGAGATGCAGCGACCTTCGCCCAGGCCAGTCCGATTCTGACCTCATTGCATAAATCCCCCATATTATCCCCATACGCTTATGACAGAGATGGAAACCAGACCAAGGCGTACCAGGATGGCAGTCCTTTTGGGGTAAGTAACCCGGCTGTAATCCGGGATAATGTAATCAATTATCTGAGAGTAAGTAGGTTAATGACATCATTCCGCTTTGAAGGGGATCTGGGCAAACGCCTGAAGGCAAACAGTATTATCGGTATTAATTACCTGAATTCGGCGGAGGGTACATTTATGCCCGACCACGGGATGGAGCTCTATTATGGGAGCCAGGTAGATGAGATCTATAATTTTGCCAGTTCTGTGAAAAACCTGCTCTCCACATTCTATAATAACACCTACCTGAGTTACAGGAATCAGGCCGGGCAGGCAGGAGAGCTCTCTCTCTCTGCCGGTGTGATTGCAGAGATGAACAGTTGGCAGGAGGACTATGGTCTTGCCATGAACTCAAACCGGAATGATGAGTACAGGTCACTTCAGAGCGGGACCAGTACTTTAAGGGAGAAGGGAGGCCTGACAGAGAAGTGGAACCGGCTTGGCTTTTATGGAACCGGCATGTATACCCTAAAGGACAGGTACATTCTGAATGCAGGTGTGAACACCCAGTCTTCCAGCCGGCTGGGAAAATCTGTGCCAACGGGGGACGGGATCATTTATTTTGGAAACGAGCCGTTCGGTCTTTTTTATTCTGCGGGTGCTGCCTGGAGGCTCTCAGAGGAGGTTTTTATGCAGGGTTTGAACGGGCTTGATGATTTCAAACTCAGGTTCAGCTGGGGCACATCGGGAAATGATGATGTGGGGAACATCTCTGCAAGGCGTTATTACTCCACGGTGGTTTATCAGCGTTCCACGGGGATTATTCCGGGAAACATGACCGATAACAGCCTTGGATTTGAGAAAAATGAACAGATCAATGCCGGTGTTGACCTTGGCCTGCTACGTAACAGGTTGAGATTTTCCTTTGACCTGTACAAAACAAACACCTCCAACATGCTTATTCATGATCCGGTACAGTCCTATACAGGGGTCTATTATATTCCTGAGAACGGTTGTGACCTGGTAACTCGTGGTTGGGAGCTGCAGGCAGATATCAGAGTTGTCAGGAGCAAGGATTTTACCTGGGACCTCATGTTTAATCTGGCCTCATCTGACAACAGCATCACAGAGATTACAGATGGGAGTATCATTACGCCCTTTGAAGGGGGACAGTATATCTCTAAAGAGGGGCATTCACTTCTGAACTTCTACGGGTATATTTATGACGGGGTTTTTGCTTCAGAAGATGAAGCCGAACAGGCCGCGTTGTTCACTAAAACAGGTATTGCCTTCCGTGCGGGAGATGCCATCTTCAGGGATCTGAATGGTCCGGATCCAGAATCGGAACTACCAATAGGAGCAGAGGATGGCATTATAGACGAATATGACAGAACGCTGATCGGATCTCCCATTCCCGAGTTTTTCGGAGGTGTTCTCTCAAAGGTAAGCTGGAGAAGATTTAGTCTCATGGCCCAGGTGACTTTTGTTTACGGGAATGAAGTCTTCAACTACCTGAGGTATCAAAATGAGAGCATGAGCAGCCTGGCCAACCAGAGCACTTATACCCTTAATCGCTGGCAGTATGACGGACACGAAACCAACGTGCCCAGAGCACTATGGGATGACCCCGTGGGTAATTCAGATTTCTCAAGCAGGTGGATCGAAGACGGAAGTTATTTGAGGCTTTCCAATCTCTCACTCTCCTACCGGCTGCCTGACAATGACGGCTTTCTGAAGAATGCTGAAATTTTTGTCAGTGCCGGAAACCTGCTTACCATTTCAAAGTACAAGGGTTATGATCCGGAATTCAGCTCCTCATTCAGAAACATGGAACAGGGGATTGATTACGGACTGATGCCACATACTAAAACATACATGCTTGGTATCAAGCTTGGTTTTTAAATAAGGAGAATATGAATAAGACAATATACAATATCCGTGTTCTTCTGGTAACCGGCATTGCCATCCTTGGCCTGTCGTCCTGCGAGGAATTCTTTAATCCTGTTCAGGAAACCATTATTCCCATTGAAGGAGGAGTGGCGGACTGGGAGGATTACCGGGCAGCCGAACTGGGGCTTTATAAATTGCAGCAGGACCTGGTCGACCAGCTTGTCGTGCTGGGGGAGTTGCGTGCCGACCTGCTGGAGGTCACTCCAAATGCAGACAAAGACCTGCTGGAAGTATACAATTTCACCATCAGTCCTGATAATAAATATGCCTCTCCCGTGGGTTTCTACAGGCTGATAGGTGCATGCAACAACCTGGCAGCCAGGCTTGAATCGGCCCACCCGGAAGTGGTGGATCCCGGTCTTGCCTACAACCTGCGTACCAAATATGACCGTATATACGGGGAGGTGATATGTATGAGGGCGTGGGCCTACTTTAACGCGGTGAGGATATTTGAAAAAGTACCCTATATCTGGCAGGATCTTACCACAGCTGAATCCATTGAAGAGTATGTGAATACGGGGGTCACCGTGATTGACTCTATGCGAATCATATACGGACCTGACGGATATAACAACGATACCATATACAACGATACAGTAAACCTGGAGCGGAAGTTCCTTGACCTTCATGCGGTTATAGACACTTTTACCCATCAGATCGAAGAGCGCGTCACGCTGGTAGGAGTGTTGCACGATGAAATCGGTGTTAACGACAACAGTTGGGATGTGATCATCTGGAACGAAGATGCAAAGAACTGCCTGATGGGCCAGATGTTTCTGCATGACAACAACCTCTCTGCAGCAAGGGAGTACATTGAAAAAATTACCCGGTATCGTCTTTATAATGATATCTTTAACACCAATGTACCCTATATACTTGACTCCAGGTTTGGCGAGGAGAACTGGAAGAATATCTTTTTGAACAATGACGGGGATGAGAGTATTATGACGGTATGGTTTAACCTGGAGTTTGATCAGCAGAACGATCTCCAGTACATGTTTTCGGACGTATTTCCTAACCAGTATATGCTGAAACCGACTGCGAAAGCCGTTAGTTATTGGGAAAATATCTGGTATGAGCAACAGATTACAGAGGATCCTAGTTCTCCTGATAACACGAAAATGTGGAAAGTGGGCTTCCAGGGAGATTTTTTCAGGGGACATAAAGTATCATACGCCTATTCACAGGGAGGGATGCTGTTCTCCAAAGCAGATGTGGAAGAGATGTTTCACCTGAAAAGAGTCGGAAAAACACGGGAGGTCGAGGAAATGATGCAAAACGTTGACACTGTCGTCCACAAATATTCCCTGGGTAAGGAACGTTTCGATCAGGATGCAATTTTCCCTATTTACAGAGCCGCTGGAATGCATTTTTACTATGCGGAGTTGTTTGCCAGGGGAGTATTCTATAAGGAAGGTTTTTATAGTGCAGAAATAAATACGTGCCTGGCGGTGATCAATGACGGAACCTATGATATTTATTCTTCCGAAAATAATGCAAGCCGCCGCCCCCAGGGAATCAGGGGCAGGGTGGGTTTTGGAGGAGTTCAGCGTCTTTTTGCATATGACAAGATCACCTCACCGGACAGGACCATTTATATTCATGATCCCAATACCAATGAAATCATTGGGCACTACAGTTTTGGAACCAACCTGGCTGCCAAGCAGAATTACCTGGAAGACAAGCTTCTTGAAGAAAAGGCCAGGGAGATGGCCTTTGAGGGGGAGAGGTTCTACGACCTGGTAAGAATTGCCAAACGCCGGGGAGACCCTGCAGTGCTTGCCAACCGGGTGGCCGGTAAATTCAGCGGGGCAAAAGCCGAGCTGATCAGGGAGCATCTGATGAACGAACATAACTGGTACATCCATCCCTGGTAGGATCAACAATATCCAATAATAGGCAGATGAGAGTATTTATACTTGCCATGGGTATTTTCTTCATGGCGGTTTCGGGACATGGAATGCCCGATTCCGGAGGGAAGATCGTTAGCGATGTACACCCTTTGATCTACCTGGTGGACTATGTCAGGGAAGATGGGAAGCTGGTCGTCAGCTGGAAATTCAATGCCCGTTATAATGATTTTAAAACCGTACATCTAAATGACTCGGCTGGCGGATTCCTGGCCAGTGTGGATTTCCCGGCAGAATACTATATGCTGGATGCTTCCTACGGGGGGACAAGTGTCCGCCTGCAGGTGGAAAACCTCAGCGGGAACCGGTCCGACTATTATTTCCTTTCGCTGGACCGGGATGCCTATTACGAGAGCCTGAAGGAGACAGAAACTGTTAAACGGTTTGGCATAAACAGGAGCGGGGAATATCCCTGGTTTCAGAAGGCAGGGGACACTACAAGGAGCTATTTATACGGGGTGAATTATATCGGACTGAGGAGCGCAGATCCGCGAAACCAGACCGTTGGTTTTGATCATTCCACCTTTGAGGCAGCTACCCCAACTACGCTTGCCGACTACAACAAGTATCATGCGGAGAGCCTTTTCAGGATCATGAAGTCTAAAGGGCTCAATTATACCCGGGTCTTCCTCACCGGCCGCAACACTACGAATCCTGGCATTTCCGGCCCTTCCTACCACAATGAGCCTCTTTACAGGCCCTATATGGATAACTTTGTTGATTTCCTGAAGCGGGCCCAACAGTACGGGATCTATGTCTTTCCCACTTTCGGGGACGGCGGACTTCCAAAGAATCAATGGTACAAGGACAGGCTCCCCGTCCATTTAAAGGAGAAGCTTCACAGCATCAGGCAGTATTTTCCTTTTTACAAGGAGACGGTCGACCTGAAGGCCGATTATGTACAGGCCTTCCTGCAATATATAAAGGACTATGACCCCGAATTGTTGCACTCCCTGCTTGCTGTAGAGTTGCAAAATGAGTATTCCGTTAAAGGCAATGCCTATCCCTTCACCCAGATCACCGGGATTCACACCTCATGGTGGGGGGAGGAATTTGATATGACAGATACGATCCGGCGGCAGGAACTGGCCGACCAGGCCACCATCCGATACCAGAACATCCTTACTACAGCCATAAAGGAGATAGATCCGGAGCTGCTTGTTGCAGAAGGATTTTTCACCCTCGATGCGGTGCACAAGACCCTGGAGAACAGCCTGGGGATATTCCCCGGAGCCTTTCCTGATGAGCGTCACCCTCCCGTATTCCCGGTCACCATACAGAGTGATATTGATTTCGTTGACATCCACATGTACCCGCGTACTGCCGATCGTACCATTGAGCAACAGTTTAATGCAGATCTGCATTCCATGCTGACAGATACTGTTGGGTTTGAGGATATGCGCCGCCTGAAACCTTTTATCCTTGGTGAATTTGGTGCCTGGAGGCAACATGAGCCCACAGTTGAGTTTGCTGCAGGCAGGATGGCCGACCTGGCAGGAAGGGCCATGGATCATAACTTCGATGGCTGGTGCTACTGGACCTTTGATTCTTTTGAGCAGGATCGTCTCTATAATTTCATGTCGGGATCCTATGAGATTATGGATACCCTGGCACCTCTGAAGTCTCCGATTCCCCTTGATTCCATGCTTGTTGCCAGGCCCGATACAAACTACATGAACGTGTTGCTTATCATGACCGATCAGCACACCTTCTCTGCCCTGGGTGCTGCAGGTAATGCACAGATCAGGACCCCCAACCTGGACCGGCTTGCGCAGGACGGAGCCTTTTTCACCCACTGCATTACTCCGACACCCTATTGTTCCCCTACACGGGCCTCCATCTTTTCCGGATTGTCCACCCATAATCACGGGATATGGAACAACGTGGACAAGGATGCTGGGCTGCCGGGACTGGATAACGGGGTTTTCCCCATTACCGAGGAGATCCTGTATGAGCAGGGTCACCTTGCCCTCCACTGGGGGAAACTTCATGTAAACAATACCAACACCCGGCCCAAAGATTACATCACCGGTCCCTGGCACTGTAATACGGATTTTACCTGTTATGAGTCCTGGCCTGCGGATATCTCAGAAAAGCGTGACGCTGCCCTGGCCGAACTGAACGAGGCCGCCTTCAACCGGGGTTATCCCGACTGGAACAACTGGCAAAAGCAGGAGCACATAAGCCATATCCCGGTCATTGCCCAGGCTATGTCTTCCTATGTGTCAGATATCGGCCAGTCGCCAGTACCGGCTGTCTACACCCGGGAATTTGCCTTTGGAGAGGAGTTGATGGAAGCCATGGACATATTCCAGTATCGTCCCTGGATGTTCACCCTTTCCTACCATCCCCCGCACAAACCATGGAGTGTCCCTGATCCCTACTACGGGATGTACGATCCCGACAGCCTGGTACTGCCCGGTAACCAGGATGTGGTATTTAGCGATGCGCTTGCGTCCAGTGCCAGCGTGGCAGGGGGGAAAGAAATCAAGGAGAAGGGGAGAAGGGAGTTCCTGCGGACCTATTATGCCCAGATCACTATGATCGATGATATGGTCGGAGAGGTACTGGACCAGCTTGATTCACTGGGCCTGAGGGAGCGGACCCTGATTGTCTTCACTTCCGACCATGGCGATATGGCCGGTTCCCATGCTGCTGTTGGAAAGAATATCACAGCATTTTTTGAACCCTTGATCCGGGTTCCCCTGATCGTGAGCTGCAAGGGCAAGATAGATGGAGGAACCGTGGTTGATGAGCTGGTCACACCCATGGACCTGATGCCGACCCTGTTGGATTACGCGGGCTATGCGGAGCTTATCCCGGAAGGCATTGACGGCAGCAGCCTGCGGCCACTTATTGAAGGCGTTCAGGTTTCGTGGCGGGACCATGTGATCGGCATGCGGGATTACGCTACCGCAAATCCCAACACGCAGTACATGATCCGGAATGAGCGTTGGAAATACTGGTGGAACTACCGTGAAGGCCTGGTTCCGCACTTATATGATCTTGAAGCGGATCCCCTCGAAAAGAATAACCTGGCCGGGAACCCGGACTATAATGAGATGCAGATGGATCTGCATAATGGCTTGACTGATTGGGTTAAGGATAACAAGGCACGGCAGCATGAGATGATGGAGTATATGGAACCCATCGTTGGGCTTGAGAGGAACTCCTCATCTATGCCCCTGCAAATTTATCCCAATCCGGCCAGCGACTGCTTTAGCCTGCACTATACCACGGAACAAGCCGGAGAGGTGGCAATCAGGATTTTTGATATCAGCGGCAGGCTGATTCATACGGATCGACTGCATGTAGAGGCTCCGGGAACACATGAGTATTCGGGAAGCGTGGCAGGACTTAGCTCTGGAACCTATTATTTCAGGCTTGAAACCGGAACATCCGTGACATCCGGAAAGCTAATTATTGCAAAGGGGGGAGATATATGAAATCAATACTAACATTATCTATTGCTCTTTTCACAGCAGTTTCGCTTGGGGCTGTTCCTTCCGATGCTGTCTCCCCGTGGGCTGTCTCCACGGCTGAGAGACCGAATTTTTTGTTTGTGATGGTGGACGATATGGCGCGCCATGCAGAGCCTCGTCCGGGCTTCGATTACTGGCTCAGCTTCAAAGGACAGGGTGTCTACAACAATCCCGAACTCAACGAAAACGGAAGGGTCACAAAGGAAGAAGGTTACATTACCGATATCCTCACAGACAAAACGCTCCGTTTTATTCAGAAAAATCAGGATGACCCTTTCTGTGTGCTGCTCTGGCACAAGGCCTGCCACGGACCCTTCACCCCGGCTGAACGCCACAAGGATGCTTTTACAGACGGGCAATTCAAGGAGCCGGCAAGCTGGTCTATTGATTTTTCCGATCGTCCGCTCTGGCGTCGCCGAAATGCCGCATACGGTCCGCATTATCAGAATTGGGTCGACAGCGAAGGTAAACCTGTTCCGGCCAGCATTGCACCAAAACCCTGGCACTCAAAGCAGGAGAGGATGCTTGATATGCTGCGTTGTCTTCTCGCGATTGACGAGGGTATGGGGAAGGTGTTCGAAGAGCTTGAACAGCAGGGGAAAATGGATAACACGGTCATCATTTTTATGGCAGACAATGGTTGGTTTTTCGGCGAACAACGCTCAAGCGACAAACGTCTTGCCTACGAGGAATCGATCCGTGTGCCTTTTGCCATGCGCTATCCTGCGCTATTAGAAGGCGGATCCCGTATTGAAGGATTGCTTGCCAATATTGATATCGGGCCGACGATTCTGGAAATTGCCGGTGGGAAAACTCCAAAAACAATGCAGGGCGAGTCCTTTGTCCCTGTGATGGAAGGGAAGGCAGCCGGACGTACTTCTCCTTTTTTCTATGAGTATTTCCAGGAGAAATATGCGCCCGGAATCCCGACGATTCTTTCGGTTCGCACACCGGAATTGAAGTATGTGAGCTATCCCTACGAATCGGAGGAGGATGGTAACCATGGTGAGCTCTATGACCTGGTGAAAGACCCGAGAGAGATTACTAACCTGATTAAATCCCCGGAAGCTGTTTCGCAGCTTAAGGAAATGAAGAGACTGCTTGATGAAGCGCTTGAGCAGTACGAGTATGTTGCGCCACCTTATAAATTTGAAATCCCGAAAAAATGAAACAAATAGCCACTTTATTGATCATTATCTCCATTGCACTACAAGGTTTTTCGCAGGAGTATAGCCGCAAAGACCTGGACAATCAAACAGCTGATTACCCCTTTATTTTAGGAGCGCAATATTACAGGGCTCCCACTCCTGCAAAGGAGAACTGGGATTCGGATATGAAGCGCTTTGCGGAACTTGGGTTTACCGATATAAAATTCTGGCTGCAATGGCGCTGGTCCCACCCGGCCGATGAGGAATATTATTTTGAGGACCTGGATGAGCTCATGGAAACTGCAGCTAAGTACAATCTGCGGGTGACCATCAATGCCATATTCGATGTATCCCCGGTCTGGCTCTATGAGAAGTACCCCGATGCAAAACAGGTGATGAACAGCGGTGATGTAATTGAACCCTATGTGGTATCGCACCGCCAGATCGGCGGGCATCCTGGTCCCTGTTACAACCATCCGGGAGCCTTAACAGAGCGTAAGGATTTCTTTGCCAGGGCCATCAATCATTTAAAAAAGCATGAGAACCTGGTATTGTGGGATGTGTGGAACGAGCCCGAGTTATCCTTTCCCCAGCGTAACGGGGAGCTTGATAAGCTGGCCTGCTATTGCGATCACTGTAAAGGTGAGTTTCATAAATGGCTGGAGAATAAGTATAAGAACCTGGAGACACTCAACGAGATATGGGGAAGGAATTACCGCAGCTGGGCCCAGGTTGAATTGCCTAAAAGCACCCTGACCATCAAGGATTTTATCGACTGGAGGGAATTTCACGGAAGCACCCTGCTCAAGGAAGCAAAGTGGCGCCTGGCAATGACAAAAGAGCTTGATCCCAATCGAATTTCATATCTGCATGTAGTACCCAATACCACCGAGCCTTTTAACGCTGTGACTACCTGTATGGACGATTTTGAGATTGCCAAAGATTGTGATGTTTTTGCAGCCACCATGAACAACGGGCCTTACTTTACCCCCCAGGTTATGTCTGCTGCCAACGGAAAGATTTGTTACAATGTGGAGAGTCACATTAATGGCGGTAATATAAGCATGCACCAGGCGGTGATTGATGAAAACGACTTGCTGAACGATTTCCTGCCACAGGTGGGTATGGGGATCAAAGGTTTTATGTTCTGGCAGTTTCGTCCCGAAGTGCTGGGTAATGAAGCTCCAAACTGGGGAGTTTTAAGTCTTGATGGTTCCGACAGGGTCGTTACAAAAGCGGCAGAGAAATTCGGAAAAACATTAAAGCCCCATCACGATAAGTTGATGCAAAGCTTTCCGGCAAAGGCGGAAGTGGCCATCTGGAAAAGTCAGAAGAATGAGATATTCCACTACTGCGAGTATGGCGATTTCAAGTCCCTGGCAGCATCGATAAATGCCTATTCCGACTTCTTATACACGCACAGTTACGCATTTAACTATGTGAACTCAGCGATGCTTAATGAGCTGTCGCAATACAAGGTGCTGATCATGCCTTCGGCCTACTATCTTACGCAGCAGGAAGCGGATGCCATCGATGCCTGGGTCAATAAGGGAGGCGTGCTTTTAAGCGAGGCTCACCTGGGGGCTTATAATGATAACAGGGGACGGCATAGTTACAACATGCCCGGATTTGGACTGGATAAGAAATGGGGTATAGAAGAGGTGGAAACCAGCACGACTTACAGGCTGAAATTACCTGAAAGGGAAGAGGTGAACCTGAAGGTGGTATCCGACGTTGAGAAATTCCTGAAGGATTTCGGAACCACGGGAGGAAAATATGTACCCATTGCCATGAACGACGGAACGGTACTCTGGGGAGCTTTCCGTTTTGCGAAAATTCAGGCTGACGATGCTACTGCACTTGGTTCTTTCACGAAAGACTATCCTACCATTATCACAAAAGAAATTGGCAAAGGGAAGGTCTGGTATTGCGGAACCAACATAGGCGAAGGCAGCCAGAAAGATAAAAGTGGATTTAATAAATTCCTGATTCAGATTTTGTCTGAAAGTGGGGTGAAAACAGAACTGGATGCCAACAAAAAAGATGTCTGGGTAAAGGGGCTGTATGAAAAGAAGAAGCTGAACTATATGGTGGTCCGCAACATGGATAAGGAAGCCTCTTCTGTGAAGCTGAACTTTAAAGGCAAGGCAACCGGATTATTCAGCGGGATGGAGATAGAATCCGGTAAGGATATTTCCCTTCCACTGGGATTCTGCGATCTGTTTGAGGTGGAATAGATAAATTCTGAGACAATTCTATGAAGCGAATACTTTTCATTATTATCATTTCACAGCTCTTAATGAGCTGTAGCTCTGAGGAAGAGGCGAAAAAGCCCAATCTGCTGTTTGTCTTTACGGATCAGCAGTCCTTCGACATGCTGGGCTGTTATGGTAACAAGCAGATTAAGACCCCGGAGATAGATGAGTTTGCAAAAGAGGCAGTTTTATTTAATCACTGTGTTTCCAACTCGCCAACCTGCACTCCCATGCGGGGGATTCTTTTGACCGGTCAGCACGGGCTTAACTCGGGTGCCATATGCAACGATATGCAGATACTTCCCGGTAATGGTAAATATTTTGCTGAAGTGCTGAGTGCTGCTGGGTATAACACCGGCTACGTGGGAAAATGGCATTTGTATGGCGGCGATCGCTATCGGCCCATTCCTGCCGGTCCTTATCGTTATGGATTTGATAATCTTTTTTTGTCTAATAATTGTACGCTTGATTATACCAGGGAAAACTCATTCTTTTGGAATGAGAAAGGTGAGAAGGAAAAACTTAATGATTGGGAGTGGTATGGTCAGACGAAACAGGCTGTAGACTACATAGACGATCATGCCGATGAAGCTTTTGCCCTGTTTCTTTCATGGCATCCACCACATAACTGGGATGGATTGAATGGATATGGAGCCCCTGAAGATATGCAGGCACTATATGATCCTGATTCAATAAAAGTGAGGGTTGGGACCAGGAATACCCCGGAGGTAAGGAAAATATACCAGGGCTACATGGCGCTTTGCTCAAGTATTGACAGGTCCTTTGGCGATCTGTTGGATAAGCTGGAAGAGAAGGGCATTAAAGATGAGACCATTATTGTTTTTACATCCGACCATGGCGACTTTCTGACTTCCTATAATCAGATCCGGCACAAGAGCGAGCCTCAGGCAGTTTCCTGCAGGGTACCCTTAATTATTCGTTATCCTGAAAAACTGGAGAGCAGAAAAAGTGACTTAATATTTGGCACATTTGACTTTATGCCCACGCTTTTAGGCTTAATGGGGCTTGAGAGCCCCGAAAGCTGCCAGGGGCAAAACCTCACAGAGGCTATTTACAATAAAGATGATGAAACGGTGAAATCTGCTCCCCTGTATCAGTATGATCATAACTGGCGTGGCATCTATACCCGCGATTACACCTATGCGTTTTCTGTATTACCCTATGATGAAACCGATACCATAAGCAACTGTTTATACGATA
>JAAEOI010000061.1 GCA_024244665.1 Bacteroidota bacterium
GATTACAATGCAACCACCAATCCCAATCACCTTATTGCAGGAATTGAAAATGTTTGCATGGAGTGCCACACCACCATGCCAGGATGGAAGCCGGCAGAATATGAACATTTCGATTTTCCCCTCACCCTGGGTCATGCCATCAATGACTGCAATGAATGTCACGATGAAGGGAACTATTCCAATGTGTCATCCGATTGCTTTTCGTGCCATGAGACGGATTACAATGCAACCACAAATCCCAATCACCTCTCGGCCGGAATTGACAACGTTTGCTTGGAGTGCCACACCACCATGCCAGGATGGAAACCGGCCAAGTTCACAGAACATGATCCTTTGTTTTTCCCAATATATTCTGGAAAGCACGGGAGCGAATGGAGCAGCTGCACAGACTGTCACAGCAACCCTGCGAATTACTCAATCTTTTCCTGTTTCGATTGCCATGAGCACAACCGGGCCGATATGGATGACGAACATTCGGGTGAGGATGGATATGAATATACAAGCATGGCCTGCCTGGATTGCCATCCCACAGGAAGAGACAAATAAAAAGCAGCATGAGAAATCTACTACTGATCCTACTAATCCTTGTTGCTGGCCCCAATATCTTTGGACAGCAAAACAGGGATGGAAAAGTAACTTACATTACTTCTCAGCATATATATGTGAAATTTAACTCAACGGAGCACCTATCGGAAGGGGATACGCTTTATATTAAACAGGGGGGGGAAGAGGTCCCTGCCCTTCAGATTAAGAACCTTTCTTCCATTTCCTGTGTCTGCATTCCGCTTTTATCCATTCCTTTTAAAGTATCCGAGAATGTATATGCAAATATGAAGATTATGGTTGATTCGGTAAAGGTTGATGAGCCCATCATCAGCCATGCAGAGCCGGTCAACGAATTACCAGAATATGATTCTACTGCTGTTAAGCAACTTAAACAGGACATAAGTGGACGCATTTCTGTTTCCTCTTATTCAAACCTGAACAGTGAAACAACTGCAAGAAATCAGCGCATGAGATATACCTTTTCTTTACGCGCAAATCACCTGGGAAATTCAAAATTCTCTGTGGAGAGTTATCTCTCATTTGCTCATAGCAATAGCAATTGGGAGGAGGTGAAGAAGAATATTTTCAATGGCTTGAAAATATACAACCTCTCTGTAAAATATGCTTTTAATGAAACCATGAATGTTTCACTGGGCAGAAAGATTAATCCGAAACTATCTTCAGTGGGAGCCATTGACGGGGTACAATTTGAGAAAAGATTTAATTCTCTAACGATTGGAGCCATAGCGGGTTCACGTCCTGATTATGTCGATTATAGTATAAATCCTAATCTCTTACAATATGGGATCTATCTGGGACATGAGCTGAAAGGAATCAATGGAAGCATGCAAAACACCCTTGCTTTTATCGAACAAACCAATCATTCCATGACCGATAGACGGTTTGCCTATTTCCAACATTCCAACATGCTGGTCAAGAACCTGTTTTTCTTCGGGTCGGCAGAGATTGACTTGTTCAAAAACACAGACGGCACCCAGGAAACCGTATTTGATCTTACAAATACTTATTTATCACTTAGATATAGAATCATCCGCCCCCTCTCCCTGGGATTGTCCTTTAGCGCCAGGAACAATATTATCTACTACGAAACCTATAAAGATTTCCTGGAGAGGTTATTGAAAACTGAAACGCTTCAGGGATGGCGGTTTCGGATCAATTTGCGACCGGCAAAATACCTGTTTATGAATATTCATGCAGGTTACCGATACCGGAAAGATGATCCTCAGCCCTCAAAAAACCTGAACGGAACCGTCACTTACTCGCAGGTTCCCGGAATTGGGGCCTCTGTGACTGCCTCTGCCACCTGGCTTGAAACAAGTTATCTGAATGGTATAGTGTACGGACTGGGATTATCACGGAATATCATATCGGACAAGCTGAGCGGGGGAGTTAAATACCGGTATGTAGATAACCTGTATAGGAATTCAGAATTTGCTCTTGTCCAACATGTAGGAGAAGCCAATCTATCCTGGATGATTCATAGAAAACTCTCTCTATCGGTTTTCTATGAAGGCTCTTTTGAGAAAGAGTTAACCTACCACCGTATTTATTTGAATATTAGCCAGAGGTTTTAGTCAAATCCATCAACACCCCCATCACCTTAAATTTGATGAATTAGCCCTTATGGAATTATTTGTATCGATGGCAAAGGAGTGGAGGAAATTGAGTGCTGATATTATCGGGGGGTGTTGCAGGTTAATTGCGGTAAAAATGAGCCAGGAAGAACCTTTTCAACTTATCGTAGTCATACTACCACCATGATGTTTACCATGACCACGGGTTACACTTTCAGTTATTTGAGGCTTGTTTCCACCCAAAGTCTGTGAAAACTTCAAACTCTCACAGGCCGGCTTTTGCCACTCTTTCTTTTTACCTCTCTGCCCCTTCTTCATAACTCGTTTATTTTATTGTACCCCATTGAACTGCTCTGATCATACCATGCATGTGCAAGGAACTCCTTCTCTGTACTTACTCCAAGATATAGAGGAATGTTCAACCCCTTTCTTTTAAAAGATAAATGTACAATGATGCTCTCTTTTAAACAAGTATGTTTCCCTGGCATCTGTTTAATGACCTTTTTGATCAGGACTAAATCGTTTGTGTAGGGCTTAAAATCAAAGGGTTTTATATTATCATGAAGGAAATATTTGTGGTAGTACTTTTTTAAAGGATAACACCTGATTAACCAGCTTACATACAAGTATGTAAGCATTATCCGAATAACCTCTTTTTTCCTCTTTCCATTGAGGTGGAAAAAAGCGATGCTTGCTTTAAGAGGTTTTGTCATGTCTGATTTGAATGATACCTTTTTCAACAAGCTCAATGATAAAATCCAGTGTATCCTCGATACAGACCTTCATGTCCACATCGTATTCACTGCATAAAAAGTCTGTAAGCTCACCAAATGAACGGGGCCTGTCTAATTGTTGCCAGATATAGCTTGCATGAAGGTTCAGATTCAGATACTCTTCGTGTCTAATATTCAGCATGACAACTTCGTTGTCAATCAATGTAAATAATTGCTCCGGATTCCGCTGCAGGATCGTTAAACTATTGATTTGGTGTTTCTGCTTCATTGTCTGGTTATGATTCCTTAAGATATCCAAATTTCTTCATGACCTTGTGGTGAGGTTCTACTATATCTTTGATCTGCTGTTTTGTTAATCCGGTTTCCCATTCATTGGATCTCCCCTTTCTGAAAAACGCCTCCGAATGCATGCCTCGTTCCCTGAATCCGGTTTCTGTTTCCATTGCTTTCAAAGTATCAAATGAGCTGCGAGCTAATGCATCTTTGATTTCCGATTCCTCATATTCAAGATTCAAGAAATCGCTGGCTCTTTTAAATGTATTCAGGGAATGATCCAGCATATCTTCATACCTGATTACATGAACCGGGAGTTTTGAATTCTCTGTCCAGGAGTTGACATGGTTTGACCATGATTTTAGTATCTGTTGAGTCTGAATGTCTATCTTATATTTTTTACCATTGAGGCTTGAAGAGTCACTATTTAAAACGGATATAGTTTCATCAATGGATGCATTGTTATGATAGGAATAGGAAATTGCTATATCCAAAGGATTTCTTACGATATAAAGTACACCTTTCGTAATTTCTTTGGGAAATAATGGAAATCCCCTGCTGTTCAGCGTCCATGCTTCATGGGTCTTTACGTATGCCGTTTCTTCCATTTCATCTGAAAATCTCCTGAATACCTGCGGCCGAAGATTATCTATCTCTTCTGCTGATAATTCGGATGAGTGAATGCCCAGGAAGCTATCAATGATACTCCGGTTGCTCGAAATTGTGGTCTCAGTCAAGTTGTTAATATTGACAGGTTGGTGGGAATCAGATAACAGGTTGCTGAGAAAAATACGAAACCATGTATTTCCCGACTTGGGATAGGATGCCAGCCAGACAATATTTTTTCTCGTTTCAGGCATCGGGCTTAAAGATAATTTCAGAAATATATTTTGCGAATTCCATTACATTTAGAGGATCCACCGGTCTGTTGATATGGAGCATTTGTATAGAATTAACGAGCCGTGACAGGTTGTGATAATGTACCTCCGTCTGATCCATTTTATCAATAAACTGCAATCTATAGGTATTGTTACGTAATTGATGAAATTTCTCCTTACCAAAGATTTCTGAACAACTATACTCAGCTGAATTAGTGGAATTTAATATAACCATCCTGGATAAGCTGGGGGGGGCTTCCTTCAAAACAGGGATAGGCATCCGGTATTTTTCAAGCCTGGGTCTGACTCTTAAAAAGTCATCTTCCTTTTTTAGGTGGACCAATACATCCTTCCATAGTTTTAGATGGGGAATTCCATTCTCTACTCTGAAATGCTGGTTCCCATTATGTCCAATAACCGAAATATCATCTGCGACGATTGAATAACCAAGCTCAAGCAGACCTGCTGCAAGGGTGGATTTCCCCACACCTGATTGTCCTGAGAGGATGACTGTCTGGCGGCCATCTGTAATTGCACTGCCATGAATAGCCAGCATTCCACGCTGATGTAGCAAAGCTCCAATACATGACCCCAACAAAACCAACCTGATCTCCTCAGGAAGGACTTCTCTTTCGGGTTGAATGATGATCCGGTTCCCGTCTTGTACCCTGTAACGGCCAATGCCTTCAAATTTGAAAAGAAAATCATTCATAGCTGCCTCAAACAGAATCCCGGAACCTCTTACTTCGGGAAGATGTTCAGGGACTTTACCAAAGCTTATGGTAACATCTGATTTGATATTCTGAACCGAGGTTAACTCGGGAAGCTCCAACTCAGAGCCAATGGTTAAACCATATATTTTATAGTGGTATTTGTTCAAGCTTTTCAAACAAAGATAGGTAACATATGGGTTATGCTTTTTTATTAACAGGATTCTCCTATTTTTGTTTACATGCCTTCATTCTTCCTGCTTATTGATAAGTCAGTTAACGAAGAAACAGCGAGTCTTCTTAATGATTCACTGGAAGAATATGATAGTGGATATCGCTGGATCTTTGTTGGTGACAGGATTGGGATTGCGATGGAATCTTCAGAGACAAATAGTACGGATCCCAAAAACCGGGAGTTATTGTATAGCGACTGTTTTTTTGTGGATGACAAATCGGGTTGCTGTATCGTATCGGATTCAAGAATTGACTACAGACGGGAATTAGCTGGAAAACTGGATGTTAAGTGGAATGTAGCGAAAGGTTTTTCTGATTGTAAGCTGATCTTATTGGCCTATTTGAAATGGAAGGAGGAATGCCTGTCTCATCTTTATGGGGATTTTTCTTTTGTAATATGGGACTCCGGGAAAGATGAGGTTCTCTGCGCAAGAGACCATTTTGGATGCAGACCACTCTATTATGTGGATCAACCAGGCTTTCTTGCTGTGGCTTCAAAAATTTCTGCTTTTAAAAGCATACCCGGTTTCAGGTTTAAAATCAGAACAGAGTATATTCTGGATTCTATCTGCTCCATAGAGACAAATGAATCTATTTCCGCATATAGAGGAATCGGCAGACTTAAACCTGCTCACTATCTGCAGCAAAAAAAAGGTCACTTATTTGATCAAAATCGATATTGGGACTTAAGAATCAACGAAAACTATCGGGGGTTGACAATAAATGAAGCTTCCCGCGGATTAAGGGATAGAATCATTGAAGCAGTAAGGCAGAGAAGTTTGACTTTTGTCCAAATTGGAGTTGAATTAAGTGGCGGATTGGATTCCTCCGGGATCGCTTCGGTTTTGACGATGCTAGTAGACCAAAATGTGTCCATAAATGCCTTTACTCACTCGGTATCTTCTGATCCTTTGAACCCACAAATGGATCTGAAGAGCGAGATGGAGTTTAGTACAGCCTTAGTTGAAAAGTACAACACTATCAGGCAGTTCGAAATTACCGGGGAGAATTCAATGGGCGGCTATAGCGCGTTAATAAAAGCATTAAACATATTAAATAAGCCTATTAACTTACACTATGCCATGAATTCAGATCTGTTATTTGAGATGGCAGGTTAATTGGGTACTTCAGTAATGTTTTCAGGCCTGGGTGGAGATGAAGGAGTTTCGAACGATGGAAGTGGATATTTTAATGAGCTAATCAGCCATGGTCAACATTCGAAACTAAGAGAGCATATTAAAAGTATTGTATCTCGTCGAGGCAGCCGTTTCTACAGGCAGCTGATCAAACTCTATATAAATTACTACGCGCCGTGGCTGCAAAATCTTTATAAGAATGATTGGAGAAAGGCCACGTATCAGTCTTTTGCCCTTCAAAAGAGTCTTGCCAGAAAATACAGGATGAAGAGAAGGTATTTTTACACCAACTCACTCCCTGCTAAACCTGATGTGAGGGCTATACAGTATTTCCGGATCATGTATCCAAATAAGCCTGAACGAATCGAGGAGACCTTACTTCTGGCTCAACAACACGGAATTGAATACAGGTATCCCTTTCTGGATGTTAAACTGCTTGAGTTTTTCTACTCATTGCCCTCAGAATATAAGTATAAGGATGGAATGGGCAGGTACCTTTTCCGGAAAGCGATGGAGGATATATTGCCGGAAAAAATCAGAATGAGAACCCATAAAGGCGGAAACACCATTCCCAATGTCTTTGTCAGAGTATTAAAAGATGAGGAGATATTTCGGGAGATTATTGATGAAGGCCAGTTGAAGAATCATTATCACTATGTAGATTATGATAAGCTTCATGAGATGCTGGATAGCTTTAAAAAAATGGGTGAATCAAAACAACACGATTATGGCCTAAAAGCATTTCAAAGTCCAATAAGTGTGCTGATCCTGCAGAGGTGGCAAAGGGAGGGGAAGATTGATATTGGAATTAAGTGTTGATCTGGGAATCACCGTTGCGTTATGAAAAATATGTTTCTTAATTGGGAATCACCATTCCTATTCGAAAATTGAGGGTCTTGATTTTCAATTCTCCATTTTCATGGATAGTCCTTTAATAACGGTGTAATACTTCAAACCTTCGTAGCTAACACGAATTCAATTTCCATCACCAGCCCCGTCACCTTAAAATGCAAAGCCCCCGAGAATCCGAAGATTAACGGGGGCTTTAGCGGTTTGGCGGACACTTGCAAGGAGAAAAGTTATTAAGCAAGGAATGCTTCTGAAAGGAAACCTGGATTTTGACATACAGAAAACAGCTTTGATATGAAAAAACCATCCCTTAACTTTATACTACTTGGGTTCCGGAAGTCGCTGACGTTAAACATGTTACATTATTTCAAAGATATTGAAACAATAAGAACCTGTTTAGTAGAAATTGAGATTCACATCTTTATGGAATGACAATAGATATTTCCCGGTTGCAAATTCAACATATGCTTTGCCGTCACATCTATCATGAAAATTCAGAAATATGTGCCCCAGGTCAGTTTCGGCTCCCACAACTAAATTCTGTATAAAACCAACACCGGAAATGGGATTCAAATCACATGTTGAGTAAACAAATTTTGCTTCTATCATTGCGTGATACAGTATGCCACCGGTATTGCTTGTCGCTTTAGCAATTTGTCCACCCCCGTTTATGGTATATTCATCATCATAAATATCTGACATAGTATTATTCTGGTTGACCGAAGCAAACCAGACATTTTGTTGAACTGCAGCAAAGGCATCATCAAATTGGTTTTCATTAAGACGTTCTGTCTCCAGAGTAATATGTGGATTTGTCATATTTAAATGTAACAGGGTATCTGCTCCTTCACCAATAATTATGTCTTGTTCAGCAAACAAGGTCATTATTGTTCCATTTTCTATCTCTATTACAGGTATGGTATAAATTCCTACAAATTCATATCTCGCCTCCAGGATATCAATGTCAGTGAATAAAGCAGTAATAACGCCACCATCGTCACCCCATATCCCTGCAATTGTTATCTGCCCAACAGAGCCATTAAAAGGCAAAGGGTAAGATTCATTTATTGATACCAGCATTACGCAAGTTTCTGTATCAATATTACTATTCTGCGAATGGATTACTACATTATCAGGTAGATTTTCACCTTTAAAAAAAGTATAAGCCAATGATGCACAATACCCAATAGCAGCTGAAACTTTAAATCCATGCTTCAAAGGTTCAATTTCGGGGTCTTGATTCATCTCGCCTATTTTCTTACACGATGTTAATGTTACTAGAGAAAGGAAAGACAGTAAAAATGCAAATTGACAATATGCTTTCATTTTCAATTGATTGAATGCACCTAGTGTACTTCTTACCCCTAAATTACTGTATATATACACAAAAGCCAATTGCACGAATATTATTCCAGGACAAATACGAGACGTGTTACAATCCCATGATTAAAGCCTTTTTGCCCAAAATGAGTTAAGGTTGAATGGCTGAGATGAGACTCCAATTTAATCCAAGTGAAAATGTGTTCATTTCACCTCACAGGATGCCGGATAAGTTTTCGATTGAAAATCCATCAACACCCCCGTCACCTTAAAATGCAAAGCCCCCAAAAATCCTAAGATTAACGGGGGCTTTCGCGGTTTGGTGGATGCCACATCCAGTCCTAATCATTGAATAAATGACAACAAGATTAATTAATCTTTGTAAAAGATTTTATTGATTGAACCTAAATATGTTCTATTATTGCCATAGTTTGAAATAAAAGTGTTGCTGTATGAAAAGAATCTTTCATTTGGTTCTATTGTCTGTAATAATAACTGGCCAAAACAGGGCACAGCTAATTTCACAATGGCGAGGAGATAACAGGACCGGATTATACAACGATGAAAATCTATTGGAAGAATGGCCGGAAAATGGTCCTGAGCTGCTTTGGTCTGTTAATGGTTTCGGGGAAGGATATTCTTCTGCATCAGTAACTGAAGATGCCATATATTTAACTGGTTTGATTGATACTATTGAATATGTTACTGCCCTTGATTTGGGCGGAAAGCAACTTTGGCAGACAGAATTCGGCCCGGGTTGGATCACTTCTTTTGAATTGTCCCGATCAACACCGACCGTGGTTAACGGAAAGGTTTATGTTGTGGGCGGACAGGGACATGTTGCCTGTATTAACAGCAAAACTGGAGATATAGTCTGGAAACTTGATGCGTATAATAAGTTTGAGGGTGAATGGGATATTTGGGGAGTAGCAGAATCGCTTTTATATCAAGATGGTAAAATTTTCTATACCCCTTGTGGAGAGAGAACTACCATGGTCGCTTTAGATGCAAATTCAGGAGAGACGGTTTGGGAATCCGCCAGTCTACCTGATTCTTCCGCCTACGTTTCGCCAATCTTAATAAATCATGGAGAGAGGGAAATGATTGTTTCAGTTACCTCGAACTACATTATTGCAGTTGATCCAGAGAATGGCAATATAATATGGAAAAAAACCTATTCGGATATTCATCCTCCAGTAGAACACCCTGATTTTCCTATATCAAATACCAACTCTCCTCTTTATCATGACGGTCACATCTATGTAACAAGTGGTTACAATCATGTTGGGGTGATGTTTAAAATGAATGAAGAAGGCAGCGATGCAGATCTGATTTGGACCGATAGCACATTGGATGTTCATCATGGAGGAGCTGTAATGTTAGACGGTTACATCTATGGAGCAAATTGGCTTCATAATGGAAACGGAAATTGGTGCTGTATTGATTGGAAGACCGGGGAAACAATGTTTGAAGTAGAGTGGATCAACAAAGGCTCCATTATCGCAGCTGATAACAAGTTGTACTGCTACGAAGAGAAAACCGGAAATATTGCTTTGGTAGCACCAGGCATGAAAAATTTTAATATAATCAGCACTTTCAGACCATTTAAAAAGGGATGGCCACATTGGTCTCATTTAGTAATACGGAATGGAGTTCTATACATAAGATACGAGGATGTACTAAAGGCATACGATATATCGGACCCTAATTTCCCAGTGCAGGTTTCTTCGAATTAAATTCAATTTTCGGCATAACTGAATAGGTATAAACTTTCCACCGATCAGTATATAGTTATATGGAAGAAGATGATGAATTTAGCCTATAATTTCTTGAAAAGAAAAATCCATCAACACCCCCGTCACCTTAAAATGCAAAGCCCCCGAGAATCCGAAGATTAACGAGGGCTTTAGCGGTTTGGCGGTGGTGCCACCAGGAATTGAACCAGGGACACCAGGATTTTCAGTCCTGTGCTCTACCAACTGAGCTATGGCACCGATGCTGTAAAAGCGATGCAAATGTAATAATTTTTTCTTTGTTTTTATACATTTGTCCCCTGAATGACTTCTGCAATCAAGACATACACATACAAAAACGGCATTAGGTTGATCCACAGGCTCAACCAGTCGGCCGTTGCCCATTTCGGTCTTATTGTTCACACGGGCACCCGGGAAGAGCTTCCCGAAGAGCACGGAATGTCTCACTTCATGGAACACATGTTCTTTAAGGGAACACCTAAAAGATCAGCCTACCAGATCATTTCAAGGCTGGAAGACGTTGGGGGTGAAGTGAATGCTTACACAACCAAGGAAGAGACCGCCCTCTACTCCTCCTTCCTTAAAGAGGATTATCTCAGGTCGATGGAATTGATACAGGATGTTTTTCTCCACTCCTCCTTTCCTGAGAAGGAACGCAAAATGGAAGCAGAGGTGATTCTGAATGAGATCCAGAGTTATGACGATTCCCCCTCGGAACTGATCTTCGACAGGGCCGAGGAGTTATTGTTTCCAAACCACGCCATTGGAAGGAACATTTTGGGTTCTGAGGAGTCGCTGGCGCGTTTTGATACCGCAATGCTGCACCGCTTTCTCCAGGATAACTACGCCACTGAAGAAATGGTTCTCTCTTTTACCGGTAATATTCCTTTCGAGAGAGTTAAAAAGGCCGGGGAGAAGCATTTCGGGGAGATCCCACACAAGAGCCGGAGCAGGGAAAGAATCAAGCCCGAAACTGTATCCGGGAAGAAGGTCAGGGAGAAAAGGGATACATTCCAGAATCATGTAATGTTGCTGGGAGAGGCCTATTCGCTGACCGATCCACGGAGGCTACAGCTCTACCTTCTCAGCAATATCCTGGGGGGGCCCGGCATGAATTCCAGGTTGAATCTGGCCCTGAGGGAGCGTCGCGGATACTCTTACAGCGCAGAATCGCACTACTCCCCTTACACCGATACAGGTGCTCTGATGATCTATTTCAGCTGCGACCCGGAAAAGTTTCAGCCTTCCATACAGGTAACAAGGGATGAGATCAGCAAACTAAGAAACCGATTAATCCCGGACAGGAGGCTTATAAATGCCAAAAGACAAATAATCGGCCAGCTGGCCATTGCACAGGAAAACAATGAGCACATGATGCTCACCGCGGGGAAGCGTTTACTGGTTTTTAACCGGGTTGACAGCCTCGAGGTAATTCAGAAGAAACTGGAAGAGATTACTTCTGTTCAACTCAGGGAGAGTGCCAATGAGATCCTCCATTCAAAAAACCTTAATCTTCTCATTTTCGAATAATGGATATTTTCTCACAGCCCGAAATCCTGGAACGCTACCTGGAGGCCCACTCAAGTGACGAAGATCCTGTCCTTACAGAACTCTCAAGGCATAC
This sequence comes from Bacteroidota bacterium, assembly GCA_024244665.1. The sequence continues at coordinate 11,654 of JAAEOI010000061.1, forward strand.
GCACTTGAAAGAGGTGCATCCAAGAATGTTATCGGGCCATGTTCTGGGAGCTTTTCTGACCCTCTTCAGCAAGCTTGTTTCTCCTACCCATATTCTGGAGGTGGGTACCTATACAGGTTATTCTGCCATTTGCCTGGCTAAAGGCCTGAAACAGGGTGGAAAACTGACTACCCTGGAGCTGAATGATGAACTTCGCAATACCGCCCTTACCTTTTTTGAAAAAGCGGGTATAGGCAACAACATTGAACTGATCAACGGTGATGCATTACAGATTATCCCCGGACTTCCAGGTCCATTCGATCTGATATTTATCGATGCCAACAAGGAGAACTATCCTGCCTATTACGAAATGATTGTGGAGAAAGTCAGACCGGGAGGCTATATCCTTGCCGACAATGTACTCTGGGGAGGGAAGGTCCTTGGAGATGCTGAAAACGACAGTTCTACTAAAGCCATCCACCAGTTTAATCAGCTAGTCACAAAAGATCCCCGTGTAGAGAACCTGCTGATCCCGATCAGGGATGGCCTGATGGTCATAAATAAATTGTAGTTGTTTAATTATTTTACCCGATTACTAAACAAAACCCCGTTTCTTTTTGTTTATTGCCTGAACACGCGAATAAGACATGAGAGAACATGGCAGTATATTCGATTAAAGAATTAGAGAAACTATCAGGCATTAAAGCCCATACCATAAGGATATGGGAGAAACGCTACAACTTAATCGAACCTCACAGGACCAACACCAACATCAGGTGCTATACCGATGAGAATCTGAAAAAGATCCTCAATGTTGCTGTATTAAACAGACAGGGAATCAAGATCTCTCATATTGCCAGGATGAATGACCAGGAGTTGAAAGGGGAGGTCATCCGTGCAACTGGAATTTCCACCTCCCACGATACCCTGTTGGACTCCCTGGTAATCGCAATGATCGACCTGGATCAGTATATCCTTGAGGCCATCATCGACAAATCTATTGCCAATATTGGATTCAAAGAGACGGTAACAGGGGTGCTCTATCCCTTTTTAGACAAAGTGGGCATCCTGTGGCAATCGGGAGAGGTTAATCCGGCCCAGGAACATTTTGTATCCTACCTTATTCGCCAGAAGATTATTTCGGCAAGCGATCAGCTTTCCAATCCCTTTAATCCGAAAGCTAAAAAGTTCCTGCTGATGCTCCCGGAAGGGGAGTGGCATGAAATAGCCCTTTTATTCTCACAGTACCTAATAAAAGAATCCCAACACGAGGTGATCTACCTGGGACAGTCTGTCCCCTATTCAGATGTCCTGGCCTGCGGAGCAGCCATGAAGTTCGATTATATTCTTGTCTCCTCCACCACCAACAGGTCCGAATTTGACCTCATGGTATGCCTGAGGGACCTGGAAGGCGCATTTCCGGATAAGAAGATCCTCTTTTATTCCGGATTCCGGGGCGAAAGACCCACAGGATTATCCGAAAACATTCTGCAATTACACTCCATTCTGAATCTTACCGATTTCATTGCCGATCTATAGTTACGTTATTTCAGATTCATCTCGTTCTGTGTTTAAGAATAGTTCGGTATTGGTCAACAAAATTGAATTATTTCGTAATTTAGAATAGAGTGGAATAAAACACCTCTTTCTCTTTTATTCATAAGGGGTTCAGATCTCACCCTTATTTGAATTTGCGTTAATATCAAAACTTTACGCCGCTCACTCTCTTGATTGCTGTTTAATTCTAACATATATTTGTTAAACAATTAAACGAGAATTTATTCATAAAGCCCGTATATCATGACTGCAATGGATTTCAACAACAAGCTGATTAGCATGGAACACAGATTGGAAAGATTTGCATTAAGCCTGACCTCAAACCGCGAATCAGCAAAAGATTTATTACAGGAGACCTACCTGAAAGCACTCTCTTCCAAAGATAAGTTTATCGAGTTTACAAATTTTGAAGCCTGGGCCTATACAATTATGAAGAACACCTTCATTAACAATTACAGAAAAGCTGTCAGGCAAAACACCATAGTAGATACCACAAAAGATCTCTATTACCTGAATAATTCAAAAGAGTCAAGTCATATTAAACCAGACTCCACCATGCAGCAGAAAGAGATCAATAAGCACATCAACAAGCTCCAGGATGAATTGAAGGTTCCCTTCCTGATGCATACTTATGGTTATAAATATAAGGAGATCGCCGAACAGCTCGATCTTAAAATCGGGACCGTTAAGAGTCGGATCTTCTTCACTCGAAAAAAATTAATGGAATCCCTCGTGGATTACAGTTAAAATAACTGAATCTCAATATCCAGAATGTTTCTACCCTCTGAACTGGGAATCCACCACTGCGAAGGCAGCCATATCCACAATCTCCCTCACATCGCTCTCCATTTGCAGGACATGTATCGGTTTCCCGATCCCTAACAGGATAGGCCCTGTAACCAGGCTGCCACCGATTTCCTGCATCATCTTGTATGCAATATTTCCGGAACTCAGGTTCGGAAATATGATGGTGTTTACCCGCTTATCACCCAGCTTGCTGAACGGGAACTTCTGCATCCTCAACTCGGTATTCAAAGCATAATTCATCTGCATTTCCCCATCGGCAATAAGCCCAGGATGCTCCTTATGCAGAATTTCAACTGCCGTCCTGGCCCTGTCGGCACTGGCTCCTTTAATGGCACCAAAATTGGAATAGGAAGCAAATGCAATGACGGGTTCAATATTAAAATGTTCTACCTGTTCTGCTGCCAGGAGGGCAGTATCAACCAGTGTACGGGCATCGGGCTGAATATTCACCGTTGTATCAGCAAAAAAGTAGGGCCCCCTTTTTGTATGCACAATATACATTCCGGCAATATGATTCTTCTGATTACTGGTTCCGGCAATCTGGATTGCCGGCCTAATCACATCAGCATACTTGCTGGAGAAACCCGACAGGAAGGCATCGGCATCCCCATCCTCCACCATCATCATTCCAAACTGGTTGGGGAGGTACATTTGGTGTAGGGCGTCTTCATAGGTCATTCCTTTTCTATGGCGTGCCTTAAAAAGCTTCTTTGCATACTTCTCCCTCAGGGAGGCCACTCCGGGGCCTGTCTGATCAATAATCTCCACCGATTCAAGGTCCAGGTGATACTCTTTGATCATCTCGAGGATCTCTTCTTTATTTCCAAGAAGAACGGGCTGGGCAATTTTTTCATGAACAATGGTCTGGATAGCCTTGAGCATTTTGAAATTGTCCGCCTCACTGAACACAAGCCGCTTGGGGTTTTGCTGTGCCTTCATCCTTACTTCATTGATCAGGCGGTTCTCCACACCCATCCGCTCCTTCAGGATCTCCTCATACGCCTCCCAATCAGTAATGGACGATCGGGCCACACCTGTCTCCATTGCTGCCCTTGCAACTGCCGGGGCCAGACGGTATATCAACCTGGGATCAAGGGGTTTTGGAATGATGTAATCCCTCCCGAAACGCAGGTTTTCAACCTTATAGGCCTTATTTACAACTTCGGGTACATCCTCTTTGGTGAGCCCGGCAAGAGCATTCACTGCAGCAATTTTCATCTCCTCATTAATAACGGAGGCCCGCACATCCAGAGCACCCCTGAAGATGAAAGGAAAACCTAAAACATTGTTGATCTGGTTTGGATAATCCGATCGGCCCGTGGCAAAAATAATATCCTCCCTGGCGGCCACAGCCTTCTCGTAAGCAATTTCCGGATTGGGATTGGCCATGGCAAAAACGATGGGATCACGCTCCATGGATTTCAGCATATCTGCCGTCAATACATCTGCTACAGAGAGCCCCAGGAAAACATCGGCATCCTTCATGGCATCTTCCAGCGTTTCGGCATCTGTTTCTATTACAAACTGCTGCTTATACTTGTTCAGGCTGGTTCGCCTGGTATTGAGCACCCCTCTTGAGTCGAGCATCAGTACATTCTCTCTCCTCACACCCAGGGAAATGTATAACTTCGCACAGGAGATGGCAGAGGCTCCTGCTCCGTTTACCACTACTTTCAGATCTTCGGCCTTTTTATTTACCAGTTCCAGGGCGTTAATCAATCCAGCCGCAGAAATAATGGCAGTGCCATGCTGATCGTCGTGGAAAACCGGGATATCCAGCTCCTCCTTCAGCCTTTCCTCTATTTCAAAACACTCGGGAGCTTTAATATCCTCAAGGTTGATCCCTCCAAAAGTGGGAGAAATCGCCTTGGCAACTTCGATAAACTGATTCACATCCGTACGGTCAATCTCGATGTCAAACACATCTACATCTGCAAAAATCTTAAACAGCAAACCTTTGCCCTCCATCACTGGCTTACCCTGGACCGCCCCGATGTTGCCAAGCCCCAGCACCGCTGTGCCGTTAGACATTACAGCCACCAGGTTGCCCTTGGCAGTATACTTATATGCATCTCCGGGATTATCCTGGATTTCCAGGCATGGGTCAGCAACTCCGGGAGAGTAAGCCAGGGAGAGATCCCTTTGTGTGGAATGAGGTTTTGTCGGGATGACCTCAATTTTCCCGGGTCTGCCACAACTGTGATAGTTCAGTGCGTCTTCTTTTGTAATTTTCGACATGTTAAGGGCTTTATTTGGAAACAATGTCCAAAAATACAAAGAGAGAAGATGTGCTGAACATTCAACTGACCAATAACATAATGTTGTTGAACAGCTGGTATCAGCGAAAAATAAATCCTTCTTTCAATGGATCTTCAGGATCGAACCAGAATTGGTTTTTCCCAGTAAAGGAGGCTGTTCCCGTAACCTTCGGAATAATTGCTTTATGAGGCCCAAAAGTGGTCATTCCCGACACTTCAACCTCCATGGTGGTTCCAAGGATACTCTCTATCATAATTCTTTCACCCATCCTCATCTCTCCCCTTGCATAATGCAGCGCAGCCCGGGCACTCACACCGGACCCTGTGGCAGAGCGGTCCACCTCTCCATCGGCAAATATGCATACGTTCCGGCTGTGCCTGTTGGGATGAAAAGCCTTCCCGGTAAAAATGGTCCCGTACAGAAAGCTCAGTTCTTCCTCAAAGGGGTGAACAATCTTCTGGTTAGTCATCACACTGTGCTTGATCTTCCTTCCCAGATCGATCAATGAGGCATACTCAGACTCATCCAGCGATAAACCCAGCTTTCCGGCATCCACAATGGCATAAAATGCTCCGCCAAATGCCACATCGTACTTCACCCTTCCGAGACCCGGGATCTGAACCTGCTGATCCTTATGAAGCACAAAAGAGGGAACGTTGGTGAAGGTTACATATCTGACCACGCCCTCCTCCCTCCTGGCTTTTGCAACAATCCTTCCCGGCGGTGCATCTATTTGCAATGTAACCCACTCGCCCCTCTTCTTGATTAGTCTGGAATCCAGCACAAATTTGGTCAGCGCGATGATGGCATGGCCACACATGGTGCTGTACCCTTCATTGTGAAGAAAGAAAGTTCCAAAATCGGCACCATCCGTACAGGGCTCAGTAATTACTGCCCCATACATATCAGCATGTCCCCTGGGCTCCCAAATGATCCCCTTCCGGAGATAATCCAGGCTATTCTGAAAATATTTTCGCTTTTCAAGAATGGTTTTTCCTTCAATTTCAGGATATCCGTTCACCAGGATCCGTAAAGGTTCGCCACCGGAATGCATATCGATGGTGGAAATTTTCATCCACTCTGACGATGGCCTCCACTTGAGATTTTTAAGCTTTCGATACATGTTGTTCAATGTTCCTTTTTTGACAGATTTTCATATACCAGCCGTATCCCTGACCGAATCTTCCATGGCTGAGATCCAATCCAGGACCGGAGCGGCCTTCTCTATGGTATTGCTATCAATCTGTATCATTTTGACCTTTTGAAGTTAATACCATTTTATGAAAAAGCCCCTCATTTCTGAGAGGCTTTGTACCCCTGACCGAACTTTATTCCCAACCTTTTCTGAGGGATTTGGATAGGTGGACTAATTTTACACTTTAATATTGCGTGTTTTTTCTGATGTATTGAAATTTACATGATTCTTCTCACTAAGTTTGATGGTTCAATGCAAAACGATGAAAGTGGTTCTGATAGGGCGGGATCTCTACTTGAGACTGTAGCGGAAATTTGGGAGTAGGTCACTTTAAAGAATCGTTGTCTAATGAAGGGAAGTATTTAAAAATAACGTTGGATTTCGAAAAGGTAGAAACAGAAATATAGTTTTTCCTATTTTTGAATTCAGTATCAAAAAAATAGAATGGAATGGAAGAAGTTGAGAAAAATGGTTTGAAGAAGTTTGATGTAAAGAATCTATTTCACGAAAAGAATCCGAAATTAGCTAGATGGATACCTGAATTTGTTTTTGGATATTTAAGAAAAATAACTCACCAGGATTTCGTTAATGAGGTTATTCGAGATTATGGTCACTTGCGAGGACACGACTTCAGCGCGGCCATGATGAACTATTTCAATTTGACAATTAAGGTTGAAGGAGAAGAAAATCTGCCTGATGAAGGAGCATATATATTTGCAGCAAACCATCCGCTTGGTGGTTTAGACGGACATGTAATTATGTATCTGGCAGGTAATAAATATGGCCGTGATAAGTACAAATTTCTTGTGAACGACATCCTGATGAACCTGAAAAACCTGGAGGATGTAATGATGCCTGTGAATAAACATGGAAAGCAGGGAAAATTGCTTGCCGAACAACTTGATGCTACTTTTAAGTCCGATGTGCATATACTGACATTTCCAGCTGGTATTGTAAGCCGTAAAATAAAAGGACAAATCATAGATCTGGCATGGCAGAAAAGCTTTATCAATAAAGCAAGACAATATCAAAGGGACATTATCCCGATTCATATGGGAGGTGAAAACTCGGAATTCTTCTATCGCTTATATAAATTCAGAAAATTCTTTGGTATAAAAGCAAATATTGAAATGCTTTACTTAATCAATGAAACCTATAAGCACCGGGATAAGCATATTACTGTCAAATTTGGCAAGCCAATTCCCTGGCAAACCTTCGACAAGTCCAAGCGGCCATTAGAATGGGCAAAATGGGTGAAGGATTCAGTTTACAAAATGGATGGCGTTGAAAATGTTTCAATTTAATCTAATTCAAGGGTTGTGGATCTGTAAAAAGACAGTGTCAATTTAAAGTGTCCTTTTACTCATTTTGTCACGTATTGCGATCCTGGGTATTTTTTATATGTCTGATTTCCAGGGCAATCAAGAGGTCATCGGTTCGATTCCGATATGCTCCACACAAATGATTCATATAACTTTTTACGCGTTTAACCGTATATTGTTAATATAGACAGACTCGAATTTTTTCATCCAAATACTAAAACCATATCTCGCTGTCTCATCTAACCGATATACTAAAAGGAAATACATAATAATAAAACAATTCATCATGAAACGGAACAATCTAATACATTCAGCTTTTTGTTTGGTAGCACTGACTTTATTGACCATTTCCTGCTCGAAGGAGAACATCCCGGAAATCAATGAGAGTAAACTGTCAGTCCTCTTGGAGGATGCAGATGATGCCCTCATCCTGGAGGAAATACTTGACGAGGTCATGGAGGATCTTGAGCGATATGAGTATTTTAAATCATCGGATGTGTGTCCTGTCAAAACCATCGAAACTCCAGGTGAAGCAGTCTATCCGAAAATTGTGACCAAAGATTATGGATCAGGCTGCTCAGAGTATGAGTCCGGAATAATACGCAGTGGAAAGATCATTATTACCATCAAGGGGCCATGGCGTCAGGAAGGATCAATTCGGACAATTACTTTCGAGAATTATATGCACGGGAATACTCTTATCGAGGGAAGTAAGAAGATAGAATGTATGGGACTATCCGACGAAGGCTATATCTGGCACACGATTAAAGGAAAATTAGTGCTTTCCAGAGAAAGAGATGGTGAAAAGCTTGTTATTGAGCGTCATGTGACAAAGGACCGTTACTTGATCGATGGATTTAATGACCGGGAAGTACCCAACCAGTGGTTGATTGAAGGAAAAGTGAAGGTCGAAAAATCAAATGGAGTGAGTTACAAAGTAATCATTTCCGAACCATTATATCGCATCCAGGGATGCCGGTGGTTCCAATCGGGCATAAAGCGGATTGAGACGGTCAATAACCTGATCTTCCTGGACTACGGCTATGTTGGGGATGAAGACAGTGCTTGTGATAGTTGGATACTACGCACGGTGAATGAGGAAGAGGACGAAGCGATTGATTTAAACAACAAACGCTAAAAGCTTCACTGATTTCCCTCTGAGCACTGTATTTAGCTCCAGCAAAGCTATCTCTATCTAAATCAGATATTCAATGAAGCAGACGAGATTCCCTTTCATATGTCTCATATTTCTTGGACAATGCCGGGGATAAAACAAAACAGAGATATACAGCAATATGTAGTTCCGATAAAACTCCAGAATTTGAATATTCATTCAATAAAAAAATCTTTTGTAATCTCCTGTTTGAGAAGTTCTGTATCCCTTCTGACCCAATCGAAATATGTCCCTGTATTCGAGTATTCCAGTATCTTATCCGAAACCACTACTCTGAGACTATGTTCACCTTGTGCCAGCCCTAAAGTGTCCAGATCAAGGGAAAGAATCCCCGAGGCCATCTGAACATCATCCACATACCATATAACACTAAATAAATCAGGATCAATGAGCTGAAGTGATACCTCAGGAATATCAATATGGAGGCTGTCCACAGGCCTGATTCTCCTGTACATATCAAGTATAATTTTTTCGCGGCACACTGCACAGAACGGATTAGTATACCTGTTCATCATGCACTGCTCCGAAGGTCTGTATATTCCTTTACCAACGTATTTTGCACCCTCATAAACTCCAATCAGGGAATTACCAGTAAAACTATATGGCTGATCATAACCAATCCAGTCTTCCCATTTCAAAGGATTCAAAACTGTAGTAATATTCACATTTGAAGGTTCTCCACCTGAATATACTGCGTTATCGTCATTCACATACTCATCTGCAAGCTTTCCTGCAATATGGCCATTTTCGTGTAAAAAAATATTAATTGTTAAAGTGTTACCGGCACTATAGGTATTCAGAAGCCCTCGCTGAGGATAATGAACGGAGCCGAGATGTTCATCTGAATTCAAAGCCACCTCCCTGAATTGAATTTCAGGACTTTCAAAATCGGTCAAATAATAGTCAATGGCATCGTGTGTTCGTTGCCAGTCGGTAATACAATCACCCACCGTATAATCTCTGCAACTGGTCATACCTCTCAGAGGAGTGTACCTGTTAATCAGGTCAAGTCCTGAATACTCGCTTATCATATCAATGCGATATACATTAAAGAACTTATGGTATCTGCCAAAAGGTTCACCCAGGCTGGTTTCAAAAAGATTATCCAGCATTTCATCCACATGATCCTTCCATTGCTGCTGGTCTTTTAGCGCAAAACCATCACCTATAAAAACCATATTAATCCTATTGTCAGCATTTCCGTTGTCGATATACTTATTGACCGTACCATTTGTAAAAACATCCTGTTCCGGTTTGTCTTTATCAAAAATTTGTATTATCGGGTCATCTTTCTTACATGACTCTGCAACAAGGAGAATTGATCCAACTATTATAAATAGATACTTTCTGAGTTCTTGCATCCGGATTAATACTTCTTACCTTCTTGTTATATTCAAAGACCATATTTGACCTTCCGGTTAAAGAAGGTTGCTTGAATAATTCCATGTTCGCAGTAAATATCGCCAACTTTTGAACCAGCTTCTTGCTGGCTTAGGATCGAAACGATTTTGCTCTCTGAACACTGTGCCTTTTTCATAATGCCCAAAATTAAAAGTAGAAATTATTCTTATATAATAATTGGCCGAAGGTCCGGGAAGCTGACAAATGCACTTTCACTCAGCATGACATGACAATGCAAAAGTTTTTTGAAAAATATGTGAAGACATAAATCACCCCTAACCCACCTCTGTAACAACCTTATTCCATATTTGCAGTATTATTAATATAGTAGTATTATCATTATCAGGTCTCCTGTTGGTCTATGCTGGTACAATGAGGTCAATCAAGCCTCTTAAATCCTTTTGTAAAAAAACAGGTAGCCTTCTGTTTGAATAATAATCTCACTGATAGCTTCTGGCTCATATGATACTTTATATTTCCTTGCTGGATCAATAATTGTCCTTTTTGCCTGCTTCGGTTCCAGTTTTCCAATCGATTTTAAGTCATATAGACGCTCAGCATATGATTTTGTTTCACCAACCAAAACCAAACTAAATTTTCTAGAATTGAAAAAGAAAAGCTTGTTGCAGACAATACTTCAAAGTTGGTTACCAGAGTGCATGAGTATTGAATTAAATGAAAGTCCTCTTTAGTAGACAATATGTTCGTTATAGTAAAACATGTACCTTTCATGAATGATAATCTAACATCCTAAAATCTTTCCATTAATGAAACGGACTTATTCTTTGATTACATTCTTCATTCTTACTTGCTCCTTCCATTCATCTTTCTCACAAGAATCTGAAAAGATTACTATTGGGGAAAAGATCAAAATTCAATCAGAAATCCTAGGGTATGAAAGAGAGATTTTCATATATCTACCATTAGGATATCAGAAAACTAACAATACCTACCCTGTTGTGTACACTACCGACGCTGGGATCACATTCTTGCCAACTGCCTCAATGATTGAAGCTTCCCAACCAAGTGGAATGCTACCAAATGCAATTGTGATCGGCATTAGAAATCGTGGACAGCAAGAACGATATGAAGATTTCGCACCCTTAATAGAAGAAAGACCAGAGAGTGGCCGGGCTGACATTTTCATCGAATTTTTGGAGAAAGAGTTGTTTCCATATGTTGAGAGGAAGTACAGAACCCAACCCTTCCGTATTCTCTATGGTCATTCGTTCCTGGGCATGTTTGCATCATATGTCTACCTGACAAATCCAGATTTGTTTCATGGGTATATTATATCGTCACCTGACTTACGGTGGATTTCAAAGGACATAGGAACAACTAGACTTGATCATTTAAACCGGCCAACATTCATGTTTATCTCAACAGGAGCAAACGAAAGACCATCAAGTGTTGTAGAAACCTTTGTCTCGTCCCTTGAGTCAGTGGAAAACCTGAATGTAAACTACAGTATAAATGAAGGTGAAAACCACCAATCAAATGGATTGATTAGTATTCTGAGAGGACTACGATTTATTTATTCAGATTGGCGTCTGCCGAAACCTCCAGGAAAATGTAGTAAGAAAGAACTACAGAATCATTTTGATCGATTGAGTGAAAAGTACGGATATGCAATACCAAATCCATATCTGAAGGGTGAATAGTGACTTACAAAACGGACCGGACTGTTTTACGAACCTTTTATGAGGGATTTGGAATTACTTTGCAGGTCAGGCTACTGCCAATGTGTGGAATGAAATGATGGCAAATGGCTCCGGTAATTTGGGATGCTGTGAGATTTGCTGTCGATAAAAGAGGAATAATGGGTCAGTTTATTCTTACCGGTTCAGCAACGCCCACTGACGATGAAACTGCTAATTCTGGAACAGGAAGAATTGCCAGAATGCGTATGCGGCCTATGAGCCTGTTTGAATCTAAAGAATCCAATGGGAAGGTATCTCTCAAAGATTTGTTTAATGGAGAAAAAGAGCTTGGAGCAAGAAGTACTTTAACAATAGAACAAATAGCAAATGCAATATGCAGGGGAGGATGGCCCGCTGCTGTAGTATCCGGGAAAGAGTCTACACGAACAGCCATGAATTATGTAGATGCAATAATTAGCATGGATATTCAGCGAGTTGATGGGATTGAAAAAGACCCTGAAAGAGCTCGAGTATTGTTACAATCCTTGGCCAGAAATGCTTCCACACTTGCAACAGCGAGGACTATTATGAGTGACATGCAAGTTAACGAGACATCAATAACAAATAAGACATTGAGTTCTTATCTTAATGCCCTTCGCCGACTATTTGTTATTGAAGATGTCCCTGCCTGGCAACCTTCACTTCGATTAAAGACAGCGATACGTACGTCACACAAACGCCAATTTGTTGATCCATCAATAGCAATAGCTGCGATGCGCACTAATGCAGAAGGCATTTTGCGGGATTTTGAAACATTTGGGTTTTTGTTTGAATCGCTGTATACGCGAGATTTGAGAGTGTATGCACAAGCAAATGATGGAGGAATATTTCATTACCGGGATAAATCAGATCTTGAATCAGATCTTATCATTAAGCTTCATGATGGCAGGTGGGCTGCTATTGAAGTTAAACTTGGAATGAAGCAAATTGACGAAGCTGCTGCCAACCTGATTAAACTAAGCAATAAGGTTGATGCTGAGAAAATGAATCAACCATCTTTTCTTATGGTTTTAACAGGAGGCCAGGTTGCCTATCGGCGTGCGGATGGTGTTTTGGTTGTACCAATAGGCTGTTTGAGAGATTAAATTACGGAAGAGAAAGAAAGGTAATAGGATAAGGAGTCAATATTGGAAAAACGAGAAGATTAAAACCCCATACGATGGACAGAAGAAATTTTATCAAGAACGCGGGAGTTTATACAAGTATAGCAGGAGGTCTGGGTCTGGAATCAGCCATGACCAGTTGTTCAATCGAGGACAAGCAAGTAATCGAGGGGCAAGGATTCAGCAATATTGGTCCTTATCCACATATGTGGCAAAGTGATGACCAGGCGCCTTATGTTGAACAAATAGGGCTTGGTTTGGCCACATTAAAAGTTGTGGGCGACCACTCCATGGCACTCCCTATTTGGCCAGCATTTATGGCAGTTGATAAGAAGAAAGATCCCATACGTTCTGTTTGGAAACCACATGCTTCTTCCCCCATAGAGCCTCAAGCCTTGCCGGATCAAGACTTATCAATTATCAACCGACAGTGGTTACCCCATGTGCTTCAATCAACATTCAACTGGAAAGCTACTAAAATTGAGCAACAAATTGTAACTATAAAAAATATGGCCTTTGCCAGGATAGATTTCGAAGAGGAGGTGAAAGATTTCTACCTCAATGGCGAAAGTTATCAGCAAGCATTTGTTACCCGAATGAACAATGGCCTTATCGTTCATGAGGATCATCAAAAGGCCAAAACAGTAAGTTACCAGGTTGTACTGGACCCCAAACCTTCAAAGATTATCATGATTCCTGATGAAAATAAAAAATTATGGAAGTATGAGTGGCATAAACCATTGAAAAGTCTTACGATTACTTTAAAATTGGCTTGCAAAGCAACTGATGCATTGCGGGAAAAGGAATACCTGACTTTTGAGGAAGCGTTAAACAATCAGGAAAGAAGTTGGGCATCTTACTTTAATAAAGAAGTTGTGAGGGTAGCTACACCTGATGATCGCATTAACAAGCTTGTGGATTATCTTGGATGGGTATACCGAAGCAACGGCCTCCTCAACGGGGGCTTGCTTAAATACCGGTTCAATATGCCCAAGCAGACCTTTGTCCAGTTCTGGATGTGGGATTGTTGCTTTAACGGCATATCAGGAATGTGGTATGGTGACCGTGATTTGGTGTGGGGCAACCTCCTTAATATTCCTCACATGCAAGTACCCGCTGGCACAACATCGGCTGGATGTGTTCCCAATTCATGCAGCTCCTATGGAATCTATATGTGGGACTCCGACGATGCCATGTCGGCCAGGGTTATGGTTTTGCCCCACCTGATGGACAGGCTGAAAATAAAAGGAGATGGCAGCCACCCGCCTATCTATGCTCAGGCTTTGGAAAAGGTATGGGAAACAGAAGGTCGGAAGTTGGCCAGTCGGAAACTGTTGGAGAGTGCCATACAATACAATGACTGGTGGGAACGTACCCGTTCCAGCAAACGTTTCCCTGGCTTGTTACTGGTAAAACGATGGTCAGATACGGGTATGGACAATTCCAAGCGATGGGGTCACCAGGGATCGGGCATCTACGATACCAGATTAGACAAAGGTTCATGGTCCATGCCAATAATTACGGTCGACCTGAACATATATTCAGTGTTGGAAAAAAGGGCCCTTGCCAACATACTGGAGCATGAAGGAGACACCTCAAGAGCAGCAAAATACAGGAAAGAAGCAAATAAGCGAGTGGAGTTGATCCATAAACATTTGTGGAGTGAAGAGGCTGCTTACTATCTCGACCACACCGAAGAACAGGATATGTTCGTGCCAGTAATTTCACCCACTGGAGCATATCCCTTACTCATCGAAGGTTTGACTCAGGAAAGAGAAGAGGGCATATTTAATTACCTGATGGATCCCAAGCATTTCTTCACCAAAGCGCCCATTCCATCCTTGTCGGTGAGTGATCCTGATTTCCAGCCTGGACAAAGCTACTGGATGGGTCCGAGCTGGATGTGCTATACGGTTTACATCCTGCGAGGAATGTTCAGAACACGACCCGATGACGCGTGGAAGATGTTTGACAAGATCCTGGACACTCTGATCCAACAAGGTACTCCATATATTTTCGAAAATTATAACCCCCTCACACGTGAGTATTACGATTGCCAGGCTTTTCAATGGCAGGGTATGTTTGTGGATTTGATCCTCGAAGAAATACTTGGGTTGAAAATAAGTAATGGAAAATTAGTTATGGAAAATCCAAAAACACCGGATGATTGGGAATCATTCAAGGTTAAAAACATCTATTTTGCTGGAGAAATGCATGGATTTGAGATAAACAGAAATTCTGACAGAAAATGGGAAGTTTGAAGTTAAGATCTTGAAAATGACGTCTAGCAATTACTCTCCCGATTTCATCGGGCTCGTGAGCTCACTCTCTTTGGTCGCTCGGTTCCGCCATTAGTTTAATCACTTAAAAAACAAAGCCTCCCATCTCTGAGAGGCTCTGTACCCCCAACCGGTCTGTTTTACGAACCTTTTTTGAAGGATTTGGAGTTGATATGGAGGGTGGATTTCAGTTAAAATTCGGAACAGTAAAAGGCGATACCCTGTCCGAGATGTTTACTAGAAGCCTGCTCAAGCAATTTGAAACGTACAAAACCATCGTACAAATAGGCGATAGCATCCCCAACAACCTTCTGATGGAAGATTAGGTGCTGTTGCAGTTTTATGATATATCCGGTTCGAAAATTTAGTGAGTGATTTGTCATTCGCTATTATCAATATTATGCCTTAATGAATGACATATCGTTCACAATAGTTGCTATTTGACAAAATAAGACTATCTTTGAATGATAAATCATTCGCTAATTAGTAAAAAGCAGCTTTATGACTGGTAAATCATTCAAAGAATGGGCTTCAATGAGCGATAAAGCATTGGCTAAATATATCGGGCTATTTGTAAGACATCATCGCATGGAACAAAATAGTACGCAGGATGAACTGTCAGCAGCAGCCGGCATCAGTCGTTCCACCCTGAGCTTGCTAGAAAGAGGAGAAACAGTTACCGTCACCACGCTATTACAGATATTGCGGGTTTTAGATCAATTACCGGTACTGTCCGTATTTGAAGTAAAAGAGAAACTAAGCCCCTTGGCATTGGCTAAACTGCAAAAAGAAAAACGACAACGAGCAAGGAGTAAGTCAGGAAAAACAGATAATCATTCAGAAAGTACAGACTGGTAGATAATGACTGTAGCAGAAGTAAAAATATGGGGGAAGCTTGCCGGAGCTATTGCCTGGGATGAAGAGGCGAGCTATGCTGCCTTTGAATATGATCCAAGCTTCAGGCAACTTGGCAGGGACTTGTCTCCGTTAAAAATGCCGGTTGATTCGGCCATTCGCCCCTTTTCATTTCCTGAACTTCGAAAAGATAAAAATTCAGAATACGATACCTTCAAAGGGTTACCCGGCCTGTTGGCAGATGCATTGCCTGATAAATACGGAAACCAATTAATTAACTTATGGCTGGCACAACAAGGACGTCCACAGGATAGCATGAATCCGGTAGAAATGCTCTGCTTTATTGGAACCCGTGGGATGGGTGCTCTTGAGTTTGAGCCGACTGTACTTAAGGAAACCAGACGGACATTTTCCTTAGAGATTGATAGTCTTGTTGATACTGCACAAAAAATGCTGAACAAACGTGAAGCATTTACAACCAATCTTAATAGGGAAGAAGAACAGGCGGTTTTGGAGATAGTAAAGATTGGAACGTCTGCAGGTGGTGCCCGTCCTAAAGCTGTGATAGCCTGGAATGAAAAAAGCGGAGAAGTAAAATCGGGACAAACCAAAGCACCTAAAGGATTTGAACATTGGCTCATCAAGCTAGATGGAGTTAGTGATGTACAGTTGGGTAGCAGTCACGGATACGGCAGAGTAGAAATGGCCTACTACAATATGGCACAAGCTTGTGGTATAGATATGATGCCTTCTAGGCTGCTTGAAGAAAACGGTAGGGCGCACTTTATGACCAAACGCTTTGACCGGGAGGGTAATGAAGTGAAACATCATGTACAAACCTTTTGTGCATTAAAGCATTTTGACTACAACCTTGTGAACAGTTTCAGTTATGAGCAGCTCTTTCAATGCATGAGAGAGTTGAAGCTAAGCTATGCGGATGCTGAGCAGATGTTCAGACGAATGGTATTCAATGTTATTGCACGAAATTGTGATGATCACACAAAGAATTTTGCTTTTTTCTTGAAGCAGGGAGGTAAATGGGAGTTGTCACCTGCATATGACCTGTGCCATGCATATCGCCCGGGTAGTGAATGGGTCAGTCAGCATGCTTTAAGCATCAACGGCAAGAGAAAAGAAATTACCAAAGCAGATTTACTAGTTATCGGGGAATCCATTCGGTGTAAAAAAGCATCTGAGATTATTGATGAAATAAACTACACAATAAATGAATGGGGAAAGTTTGCAGATGAGGTGAATGTAAAGACAATCTTAAGAGAAGAAATAGCCCTTACCCTGTTAAATCTTAAGAAATGAGATACAACGGCGAGGCAAGTGAAAAATATCGAACCGGTTCCTATAATAGGGAGCATAAATTGATATTCCAGAATACCTAAGGCTTACAAAACAAAAAAACGGAAGAACAAGATCAAAAATCTCTTTCTTCCGTTTTCAATTACTTGTCCTCCGCAGCTTGCGACACCGCTATAGCTATAGCGCACGCGGTCAGCGAAGGAGGAGTACCCCCAACCGGACTGTTTTACGAACCATTTCTGAGGGATTTGGAATTACTTTGCAGCTTAGGATACTGCCAAAGTGTGGAATGAAAAGATGCCAAAGTGTGGAATGAAAAGATGCCAAAGTGTGGAATAGTTTTATAAATTAACTTATTATCAGTATCTTTAGAGATAATTTTCAATTCCCTGTGAAAGCTTTGAATTACATAGCTCGTATTAGTGACAAACTATTTGAGAGTTTGCTTGAATCAACAGGGGCAGTGCTTGTTGAAGGAGCAAAATGGTGTGGAAAAACTCAATCATCATTGCAAAAAGCTAATAGTGTGGTGTACATGCAGGATCCCGATGAAGGACCCGGTTATTTGGCTATGGCAGATACCAAACCATCTCTTCTTCTGGAAGGAGAACCCCCACTACTTCTTGATGAATGGCAAATGGCTCCGGTAATTTGGGATGCTGTGAGATTTTCCGTCGACAAAAGAGGAATAATGGGTCAGTTTATTCTTACCGGTTCAGCAACCCCCACTGACGATCAAACTGCTCATTCTGGTACAGGAAGAATTGCCAGGATGCTTATGCGACCAATGAGTCTGTTTGAATCAATGGAATCAAATGGTAAAGTATCTCTCAAGGATCTTTTTGATGGAGAAATAGATATTGGAGCAAAAAGTACTTTGACAATAGAGCAAATTGCAAATGTCATATGCAGGGGAGGATGGCCCGCTGCTGTTGTATCTGGGAAACAGTCTACACGAACATCCATGAACTATGTTGATGCTATTATTAACTTGGACATTCAACGTGTAGATGGGATCGAAAAGGATCCAGAAAGAGTTCGGGTATTGTTACAATCGTTGGCCCGTAATATCTCCACGCTGGCAACAGCTAAAACAATTATGGGTGATATGCAGGTAAATGAGTCGTCAATAACAACGAAGACATTGAACTCATATCTTAATGCGCTTCGTCGATTGTTTGTTATAGAAGATGTTCCTGCCTGGCAACCTTCTCTACGATCAAAGACAGCGATACGCACGTCACACAAACGCCAATTTGTTGATCCATCAATAGCAACAGCTGTAATGCGTACAAATGCACAAGGGATTTTACAGGATTTCGAGACCTTTGGTTTTTTGTTTGAATCACTGTGTACGCGAGATTTGAGAGTATATGCACAAGCAAATGATGGGGGAATATTTCATTATCGGGATAAATCTGAACTTGAATCTGACCTGGTGATTAAGCTTCATGATGGCAGATGGGCTGCTATTGAAGTTAAACTTGGAATGAAGCAAATTGACGAAGCTGCTGCCAACTTATTAAAGCTCAGTGAAAAAGTTGATAAAGAAAAGATGAATAATCCTTCTTTTCTAATGGTACTTACAGGAGGTCAGCTTGCTTACACGAGACCTGACGGCGTACTGGTAGTTCCAATCGGCTGCCTGAGAGATTAAGGTTCCAAACCCCTGGCCTGGAATTGGTAAAAGATTGAGTGGATCTTCCAGAATCCCAACGAGTTAGAAAAAGAAAAACCGGAAGATCAAGGTGACTTACCTCTTTCTTCCGGTTCTGTACCCCCAACCGGACAGTTTTACAAACCATTTCTGAGGGATTTGGATTTGATCTGGCAGGTTGATTTCAGCCAAAGTCCGGAACAAAAAGGCGTCAATGTTCGGAATGCATTTTCAAATTAGACTACTTAATTCAAAATTTTTCTTCGTAAAAAGGCGTCAAATTTCGGAACGGTAAAAGTCGTTAATCCAAATGCAGGGCTGTATATCATCCCCTTTTTTATTAATTCATCTCGGATAGGTGCTGCTTTTCTAACAGACATATTCAAAAGGTGGGCGATCTCACCTGATTTTGCAGGTAGTGATGGCACCTTAGCCATGGCAAGTACATATTGCTGCTGTCTGACGGTAAGCCTTTCATATCGTACTTTATAAAAACCATTATCCAGGTCACTCAAAGCTTGCTTAGTAGCTTTTTTAATATCATCCAGGGTAATTGAAGAATCTTTCGCCTTGTCCCAGGCATTTGAACCCCATACTTGCAAAAAAAATGGATAGCCTTCTGTTTGATTAATAATTTCAGTAATAGCTTCTGGCTCGTATGAAACTTTATATTTCCTCGCGGGATCAATAATTGCCTTTTTTGCTTGCTTTGGTTCTAGTTCTCCAATCGATATAAAGTCAAATAGACGCTCAGCATATGATTTGGCTTCGCCTGCCAGTTTTGCAATTTGAGGTAAGCCTGCTCCAAAAAAAAGGAATGGAAGTTTCTTTTGGGATATTTTGTGTAAAGCAATAATTAAAGCTTCTAATTCTTTTTGTTTTAAATATTGGATTTCATCAATAAATAGAATAGCAACAGTATTTCTGTTCTGTGCTGCAGCACCTATTGATACAAGTAGTTCTGTTAAATCAGTGTCCATTTTTCCAGTAGCGGGGGCCTTTGTCATGCCAATTTCCAAATCACCATATTTGACACGAAACATACTGGCAAAACCGCTTAGACGATTGAAAGCATTTGTGATATCCTCTCCTGCTTTCCTTTTTCGATTAAGTTTAAGTAGAATACTATGTAGGCGTGGAATAATGAGCTCAGGAAATGTAGTGTCAGGACTTGCTTCAACAAATGCAGTTTGACATCCGGCTTCTTCAGCTTCATTATTTATTCGATTGAGTAAAACTGTTTTCCCAACCCCTCTTAATCCCAACATTAACTGACATTTTGCAAAATTGCCTTTTAGAGTTCTATTATAGGCAATGTACGCTGAATGAATAATATCATCTCTGCCAGCCATAACAGCAGGAGGAACGCCTGCCCCGGGAGTATATGGATTGTCAATAGCATTCATTTCTATGAAGTTTAGTAAGGTTTGGTCTCTCCGGCCAAAACTAAGCTAAATTTTCTAGAATTGAACAAGAAATGCTCATCGTAGCCTATTTTCAAATATGGATTCATGATGTTAATGTGCTAAGTATAGGAATTATCGTATAAAAAAACAGAGTGAGTGTTCATCGCTTTCGCTCTTCACTCTCACTCTGTTTTTGTACCCGGAGCCGGGATCGAACCGGCACGGCCATTACTGGCCACTGGATTTTAAGTCCAGCGCGTCTACCAATTCCGCCATCCGGGCATCAAGTAGACATTACTACCAATGTGTTTATTCAATTCTACCAGAACTTCTGCTGCAAAAGCGATGCAAATTTAAACAAAAAAGCCAAACTATTCCATTAGGAGCTCCATTGCATCCTCCACATCCCCGGGAGAACTCATGATTTTGGTGAAAGTACCATGGTTAGTGCAAGCTAGTGCAGCGAAAACAGGTATTCAGGGTTCAACAGAGAGACGTCAATTTTTGTCCCGTTTTTCTGAAAGCCTATCTTCATCGCAGCGGCCATCATTCACTGATCTCCGGCACAGGACAGTGTTTTTTTCATCCGTGAAAACCACCACATAGAGATCCGGAATAGCTCCCGGCTGGTATTGTCCCGGTATTTGATAACCGTTCTCTTTCAATACTGAAACAATTTTTTCCTGGCCTTATGCATGTTACCATCCAACTCAGCAAGCATATTGAAGATGCTGTGGAATTAATACAACTGATATATCAGTTTGCTGCTGACAGTGGAGGGGGGGGGTAATGAAAAAGAGGGCAACCGTAAATGGATGCCCTCTTTCAACTTTTGAGCGGGAAACGGGACTCGGACCCGCGACCCCGACCTTGGCAAGGTCGTGCTCTACCAACTGAGCTATTCCCGCAAATGGATTGCAAATATAATACTGATATTTGATATGTGCAACAACTTAATACCACTTACATGGATAGTTGCTTAAAGATGAGGTCCTTATCTATAATCCGGAAAGTTTTTTGATCTCGTTCAGCTTGTTGAGGGCTTCAACAGGGGTGAGGTTATTAATGTCCAGGTCTGCGATCTGATCACGGATCTGTTTCAGAACGGGGTCATCGAGCTGAAAAAAGCTCATCTGCAGGCCTTCACGATGGCCGGCAATCTCTGCAACAGGCTTGCTCAGGTTCTTCTCGCCCCCGGTCTTCTCAAGCTCCTCAAGGATCTCATTGGCCCTTTTTACCACGCTGCGAGGCATGCCGGCCATCCGGGCCACATGGATCCCGAAACTGTGCTCACTGCCTCCCGGAACCAGTTTTCTAAGGAATATTACCCGGTCGTCCAGCTCCTTTATGGAAACATTATAGTTCCTGATGCGGGGAAAATCAGCTGCCATCTCGTTTAACTCATGATAATGGGTGGCAAACAAGGTTTTTGCCTTTCCTCCCACTTGTTCATGAATGTACTCCACCATGGCCCATGCGATGGAGATCCCGTCATAGGTGCTGGTTCCGCGCCCGATCTCATCCAGGATCACAAGGCTTCGTTCTGAAAGGTTATTCAGGATACTGGCAGCTTCCAGCATCTCTACCATGAAAGTTGATTCACCCAGGGAGATATTATCCGAGGCTCCCACCCGGGTAAAGATCTTATCCACCCAGCCGATGCGGGCCGAACGTGCGGGCACAAAACTCCCCACCTGGGCCATTAACGTTATGAGGGCTGTTTGCCGTAGAAATGCTGACTTTCCGGACATGTTGGGGCCGGTCAGGATCACAATCTGTTGATCCTCGTCATCCAGGTTTACATCGTTGCTTACATAAGCCTCATCCTCGGGCAGCTGCCTTTCGATCACAGGATGCCTTCCTTCGGAAATCTCGATGGTGGTCGATTCATTCACCTCGGGGCGGCAGTAATCGTAATCCAGTGCGATCCTCGCAAATGAAAGCAGGCAGTCGAGCCGTGCAATAAGCGAAGCATTCAGTTGAACGGCCTCAACCGAATCTGAGATCCCCGCAACCAGTTCCTGGTACAGTCTTGCCTCCAGGACCAGGCACTTCTCCTCGGCTCCAAGGATCTTATCCTCGTACGATTTCAACTCTTCGGTAATGTAGCGCTCAGCACTCACGAGGGTCTGCTTCCTGATCCACTCCTCCGGAACCTTATCCTTATGGGTATTGCGAACCTCGATATAGTACCCGAAAACATTGTTGAAAGCGATTTTAAGGCTTGGAATACCGGTACGTTCCATCTCCCGCTGCTGCATTTTCACCAGGTAGTCCTTTCCCGAATTCATGATCTCCCTTAGTTCGTCCAGTTCGGACGAAACACTGGCAGCAATCACACCCCCTTTGTTAAGCATGGCGGGAGGTTCAGCTGCTATTTCTTTTTCTATCCGTTCCTTCACCGTAAAACAGGGATCAATCTGGCCGGCAAGCTTCTGCAGGGATACCTCTCCCGATTCGCTGCACCTCTCTTTTAGCGGCTCCAGTGCATTAAGTGCATTTTTTAACTGAACCAGTTCACGGGGCAGGATTCTGCCCACGGCAACCTTCGAAATGATCCTTTCCAGATCCCCGATCTGTTTGATTTTATCTGCAAGGAATTCTCTGAGCGATTCATCATCCCTGATTTGCTCCACCATATTATGGCGTTCCCTGATCAGGAGCACATCCTTCAGGGGCAAGGCCAGCCAGCGTTTAAGCAGGCGGGCACCCATAGGCGTAACCGTCTGGTCCATCACATCAAGAAGGGTTCTGGCTCCCTCATACAGGGCATTGAACACTTCAAGGTTCCGGATGGTAAACCGGTCGAGCCATACATAATGGTTCCTTTCGATCCTTGACAGGCGTGAAATATGTCCGGTTTTTGAATGCTGGGTTAAGTCTAGATACTGGAGTATGGCTCCGCTTGCAATCACTCCATGCAGGAGATCCTGCACCCCGAATCCCTTCAGGTTTTTTGTACCAAACTGCAGCTGCAGCTTCTCCCTGGCATTATCTTCAGTATAGACCCAATCGTCCAGATTAAAAGTGTGATAACCATTCCCAAACGACTCCACAAACTCTTCCCTGTTACTTTTCTGAACCAGCACCTCCCTGGGATTGAAGCTACTTAACAATTTGTCAATAAAAGACCGGTCTCCCTGTGATGTGAGAAATTCACCCGTTGATATATCCAGGAAGGCGATCCCGTTTACCTGCCGGTCCAGGAATACACTGGCCAGAAAATTGTTTTCACGGTTCTCCAGGACATGGTCGTTGTAGGTTACCCCCGGGGTAACCAATTCGGTAATTCCCCGCTTGACGATCTTCTTTGTCATTTTGGGATCCTCCAGCTGCTCGCAGATGGCTACCCGCTGTCCGGCGCGGACCAGCTTTGGGAGATAGTTATCCAGAGCATGGTAAGGAAACCCGGCCAGTTCAACAAAAGAGGCTGCGCCATTGGCCCGCCGGGTCAGTGTAATTCCAAGGATCTCCGCCGTCTGGATGGCATCTTCTCCGAATGTTTCATAGAAATCTCCCACCCTGAACAGCAGGATTGCATCCGGGTTTTTTGCCTTGACAGAGTAGTATTGCTTCATCAAAGGCGTCTCGACAATATTTTTAGGCGCTGCCAAATGTCTGAATTGGTCCTCAAAAATACAGGATATGGTGAGATTAATTTTATTTCTCCCCTATTTTTTCTTAATTGAGTACATGCTATCTAAACGATACACCCTGACCTACCTGATATTTGCCGGCTTTTTCCTCGGAATCCTAGCCGGTTGGCTGGTGGGAGAATCCATCATCCCGGTTGCTGATCCCATGAAAAATCTCTTTCTGCGCCTGCTGAGAATGGCCATCATGCCCCTGGTGATCACCTCCATTATCAGTGCTGTAATCCAGGTGGGAAGTAGTCGCGGACTGGGATTGATCAGTCTGCGCACCATCACCTACTACATCATTACCAGCCTCCTCGCCATCCTCACCGGCCAGTTTCTGGTCAATATTTTTCAACCTGGGAAAGGGGCTAATATCGGACTGGAAGCACAGCCGGAAGGCATCGGGGTAACAGAACAGAAATTCAGTGACCTCCTACTCAATATCATCCCTGAAAATCCATTTGAAGCGATGGCCCAAGGAGATGTTCTGCCAGTGATCTTCTTCTCGCTGCTTTTCGCATTCTTTGTGACCCGTCTGAAAACAGGTCAGCGAGACCAGATGAGCGGCTTTTTCAGGGCCGCATTCGAGGCCATGATGAAACTCACCTCATTCGTGATCTGGACGGCCCCCATAGGTGTTTTCGGGATCATGGCAGGGATTGTGGCAAAAACCGGGTTTGATGCCTTTGCATCGCTGGGTAAATTCTTCCTGGTAGTACTTGCCGGCCTTTCCATACACTTCTTCATCACCCTGCCCGTTATACTGAAATACATTGGGAAATGCAGTCCGGTCAAGCACTATCGAGGTATGCTTTCGGCATTAATGACAGCATTTTCGACCTGCTCGACCATCGTTACCCTTCCCCTCACCATGAAAGCTGTAACCGAGGTCTCGGGTGCATCAAAAAAAGCTGCAGGATTTGTACTTCCCATCGGGGCCACAATCAATATGGATGGAACAGCGCTGTACGAGTGTGTGGCCACCATCTTCATTGCCCAGGTGTACGGTATTGAACTGGGAATAGCACAGCAGGCCATCGTGGTAGTATCCGCCGTCCTGGCATCCATTGGAGCAGCTTCCATCCCCATGAGCGGACTGGTGATGATGTCCATCATTCTGAATGCGGTCGGACTACCACTGGAGGGTGTGGCCCTGATCCTGGCTGTGGATCGCATCCTTGACATGTTCAGAACCACGGTCAATGTTTTCAGCGACAGTGTGGGTGCGGTGGTGATCAGCCGCCTCGAAGGCGATCCTCCACAGGATAGTGATTCAAATGAGACCTCCTCCTGAGACATTTTCCCATAAAAAAACCGCCCTGCAGGTAGACACAGGACGGTTTTCTTCAATTCATTTATACTATCTTCCTCCGAGGCTGATGTCAGCTCCGATGGCAATAATACTTGTGGCTTTGCCATAGTTATCAGTATATGGCGGGGGACCATCAAATCCCTTTGAATAGTCTTCATACATCACATGCACGTATCCTGCATTGATTGTGACCATTTCACCCAGCTCAAGAAAGACACCGCCCGCAATGGAGCTGGATTTGTTGGCAAAGCTTATATCCGACTGGTAGGTATCATTCGCACCAAGATTTCCGCCGGAGTAACCCACACTCAGTCCCAGGATACCCAACAACTTATACTCAAGACTGGCGGCAAAGGTATAAGCATTTTCGTCGATGGTGGTTTCATTGTTGATCTGCTCACCCGACTCATTCACGTTGCCATAATAGGCCCCTTGATCGAGGAAATAGTTGAAACCAACATTAATCGCAAGCTTGTCAATGGGGCTCAAAGTGGCTCCAAGTGCAAACATGCCCGGCAGATCTCCACGGGTCTCTTCTCCATCCGGGAACATCCCCACATCATCTACTTCTGTATCATTGGTCAGCACAATCTTTGTATGATGCTCATACCTGGCTCCAATGTTGATCATATCAGTCAGGGCAAGGTTTACACCGATGATGGGTGTAAATCCGGACCCGGACTGGGTGGCATTCAGCATTTGATCAGCCGTTTGCACATCAAGCGCAGCAGCTGTGGCAACAAGAAATCCGCCGGTAACAGGATCAAAAGGTGTCACCACCTCACTTACAGCCCTCAGGTAATCACCAGCAGGCTGTGTTCCACCATAGTTTGCAGGAGCATCAATGGTAATGCCCGTCAAAGACCCTTCATAGCTGTTATTGGCCATCACATACCGTCCGCCAATGGCCACCGAGATCATGTCCGTAATGGCATAAGTGGCACCCACCTGTATTCCATAGTAGGTGGAAGCTCCATTAAAAGAAGCATCCAGGTTGTAGCCCGTGACATTTGAAAAGCCGGGATTCTCCATGCCAGGGATGGCCTCAATGGCTGCATCAATGGGGGCCAGGCTATTCTGAAGAAGGGGAACAAGTCCTGAAATAGGATTCTCAAAAGAGGGCAATCCTTCCTGGAAGTCAGCCGAACCACCACCGCCGATGACATTAAAACCGGCTGAGAATGTCCATTTCTCTGATTTATAAGCTGCATAAATGGTGGGGAAAAAGGGTGCAGTAAGTTCAGCTTCATAGGTTTTAGGGGTAGGCGAAAGAAGGGGATAATCGTTGGTGATGGTCCTGGTTTGAGAAATAAACTGGTTTGAAACCGAAAGGTGAAGTCCGTTCTTTAACCGGGCAAGCCCTGCCGGATTAAAGTAAACCGCATCTACTCCAACTGATGCATCCCTGGTCAGTGACCGAACCCAGGCGGCACTACCATTGGTGTTGGTAACCAATCCGCCAGCTAAAACAGAAGACGCTGTTACCATCATTGACAGTGCAATAAATGTTAATTTTTTCATAAAATTTCGATTAGTTAGCACATCTAAGAAAAGAAAAATTAATGAAAATCAACTTTATTGCCCCCATTTGGTTATCTCTAATACCATGAAGAAAAGAGTGACAGGACTGGGCGGTCTCTTTTTCAAGACCAGTGATCCGGAGGTCATGAAGGCCTGGTTTAATAAGCACCTCCATCTGAATGCGGGAGAATATGGTGGCATATCCCTACGGTAAATTTGGTTGGATAATTGATCCCGAAGAAAATAAGATTGAGCTATGGGACCCATGGACGAAAAAAATCTGTAAAACAAAGTAAACGGAGGAAAAGATGGATCTTGGGTTGAAAGACAAAATAGTACTGGTGGCAGCTTCCAGCAAAGGACTCGGTTTAGGAATTGCATTGCAGGCGGCCCGTGAAGGAGCAGTGGTATCCATGGGGAGTCGGAATCAGAAAATTCTCCGGGAGGCAGCGGAGTACATCAAAAATGAGGTGCCAGGTGCGAGAATCCTTACCCACGAACTGGATGTGTCCAATGGTGATTCCATCTCCTCATGGGTTTCACATAGTCTTAAAGAACTGGGCACTATCGATTGTCTGGTGGTTAACGGCGGAGGTCCCCCTCCCGGCACATTTGATGAAATTGACGACCAGGTCTGGGCTGCTGGTTTTGAAAATACCCTGATGAGCGCCGTCAGGCTGATTCGTGAAGTGCTACCTGAATTGCGAAGGAAAAATTCTGGATCAATTTTAACTATTACCTCAAGTTCAGTAAAAGAACCCATTGATAATCTGCTTCTTTCAAATGTATACCGTTCAGGTGTCACAAGCCTTGTAAAAAGCCTCTCCTTCCAGGTGGCTTCCCATAATATTCGAATCAACAACCTTATTCCCGGGTTTTTCGATACCGAAAGGATGAAGGAGCTGGATCAAAGGAATTCCAGGGAGTGGCGCATCGATATTGACAATGTGAGAAAGATAAATTTCGACAAAATTCCCATGGGCAGATATGGCGATCCTGTGGAGTTCGGGAAAGCTGCAATATTCCTTCTCTCCGAAGCAGCCTCTTACGTTACCGGTGAAACCTTTGTGATCGACGGTGGGAAAATGAGAACTGTATGGTAGTGAGGCACAACCACTCTGTAACATCAGTGATCCTCTCCTTCACGGAAGAGGTGTCATCCGGAATATACCTGATTGGATTTAAAGATCATTCCGGTTTGAAGCAGGACAGGTGATCGGGATCGCCACCGGAACAGGCATAGCTCCATATTACTCCATGCTCCGCTCGGGAAAGGGCAAAAATAAACTCCTGATCCATGGAAACCGATACCTGGAACAGTTTATATTCTACGACGAATTCTCCGAAATAGAGGGAGGTAGCTACATCAGGTGCTGCAGCGCAGAGACCGATGAAGGGGTCTTTCACGGCAGGGTAACCGGTTACCTTGACGCCCACACCTTACCCGACCCCAGGTTAAAGTACTATCTTTGTGGCTAAGCAGAGATGGTGGTCGATAAACGTGATCTGCTGATTGAGAAGGGGATCCCCTACGACCAGATCATCTCGGAAATATACTTCTGACACATGCCTGAACCGCTATTTGGAAAAAACCTGGAAGAGTTACAGGTCATTGCTGAAGACCTTGGTCTGCCTGCTTATACGGGCAAACAACTCGCACAATGGCTCTATCAGAAGAGTGTTAAAAGTATCCAGGAGATGACCAACCTGTCTAAAAATGCCAGAACCCTCCTGTCGGAACGCTATACTCAGGGTTTAATGGAACCTGTAGATATCCAGGAGTCGGTCGATGGCACCAAAAAATATCTCTTCCCGGGTACCCCTGGCAAATTTATTGAGACTGCCTATATCCCCGACCGGGAAAGAGCAACCGTCTGTGTCTCTTCACAGGTGGGTTGTAAAATGGGATGCCTCTTCTGTATGACCGGGAAACAGGGTTTCCAGGGAAACCTCTCTGCCGGCGAAATCCTGAACCAATACCGCAGTATCCCGGAATGGAGAAAGCTTACCAATATCGTCTACATGGGCATGGGCGAACCTCTTGATAACCTCGATGAGGTATTAAAAAGCCTTGAGATCCTAACCTCCCCATGGGGATTTGCCCTGAGTCCCAGGAGGATCACAGTCTCCACAATCGGAATTACCCCGGCCATGCTTCAGTTCCTTGAGAACACTGAAGCCCACCTGGCAGTCAGCCTCCATACCCCCTTTGATGAGGAGCGCCGCAAACTAATGCCCATCCAGCAGGTCAATCCCCTGAAGGAGGTTTTAAGCGAGATCCGTTCTTGGAATTTCGGACGTCAGAGACGGGTCTCTTTCGAATATATCCTGTTCAAAGGCCTCAACGATTCAGCAGCCCATGTGAATGAACTCTCCAGTATACTTCATGGGATCAAATGCCGGATCAACCTGATCCGGTTCCACCCCATACCCGGTACCCCCCTCGAATCACCCGATGATCTTACCATCACCGAGTTCAAAGAAAAACTCAATGCGAAAGGGATCACAACGACCATCAGGGCAAGCCGGGGACAGGATATATGGGCTGCCTGCGGACTCCTTTCAACAAAAAAAATGATGAATAAAGAGTAAGTGGCAACGATCAGGAGGGCCTCTGTCACATAAATCCAAAAAGGAATGCATGTGGTGGACCGATCTGAGGATCTATTTTTTTCCGGCTCTTTGCCTGGTTTGCGGAAAGAGGCTCTCCGGCCCTGGAGCTTTACTCTGCCTGGATTGTGAATACAACCTTCCGAAAACCGGATACCGTGACATGACTAACAATCCTGTGAACCAGGCCTTCTGGGGAAGAGTTCCTGTGGAGATGGGAACCTCCCTTTTCCGATTTGAAAAGGGTTCATCATACCAGTCGCTGCTTCATGAACTGAAATACAAGGGAAATCCTTCAGCAGGGCTATACCTGGGCCGAATGCTGGGACAAGAACTGCTCCACTCCTCATTTTCGGCATGTGACATACTGGTTCCTGTTCCACTGCATAGAAAGCGACAGAAAAAAAGGGGATATAACCAGAGCGAGGTAATCGCCTCAGGGAGCTCAGAGATCACCGGCATCCCTGTTGTAAACAGCCTGTTGACACGCTCCATTCATCATCCGTCACAAACTTCCAAGGGGAGATATGATCGTTACCTGAATGTTAAGGGGAATTTCAGAATTTCCCCCCGGGCACCCGATGTGAACGGAATGAAGATCCTTTTGATAGATGATGTGATGACCACCGGGTCGACCCTTGAGGCATGCTGCCTGGAGCTGCTGAGAAATTTCAACTGCTTGCTCTACATCGCTACAGTAGCCATTGCCTGATCAGCGATGCTGAATTTTATAGGCCATCGTCAGGCTCAGTACATTGTGGAAATAGCCACTGTCCAGGTAGCGGACGCTGGCCCCTTCCCTGAGGCTGTATGGGACAACAGAATAGGTGAAGCGAAGGCCCACTCCCAGGGAGGGGAGGAACCAGTAATGAACCCCAGCAAAAGCGTTGAATCCGAAGCGCCGGTTGCCCCCCAACGCTTCAAGGGGGACTTCGTTCCGCTGATCGTCGTATGCGGTAAACTTGATCAAAACATCTGCCGAAAGCCCAATCCCGGCCTGAAACTTTTCTTCATGAAGATATTGAACAGACAGGGGTAATTCCACATACTGGAAACTGGTTTTGTGGAAATCCTCAACAACGTTCTCTCCCTGATAGAAGGCACCACGACCACCATATTTCAATTCCGCCTGCCAATAAAAATTTGTGCTGAACTCCCGGTTTACAAATGCTCCTGCATTAAATCCAAGCTTGTTGTAACCACCATAGCCGTCCCGGTCCACCTGGGAGGCATTTAAGCCCCAGAATGCACCCCCATTGAACTCCTGTCCGTATCCTTTTTCACCATTGAAAAAAAACAGAAGAGAAACCAGTAATGCATGGGCGATTATCCTCATTCTACACACTTTTCAGTAGTTTAATTAGTTCATCCACTCCTTCTCCGGCCCCTTTTTGAATCACGTTTATCCCGGAATGACCCGGTACAGTCACCACATTGGGATCAATAAGGTATATCGGTACCGAAGGGGATGCATAGTTAATCAATCCAGCTGCCGGGTAAACATTCATTGATGTTCCGATGATCAACAGTATTTCTGCTCCGGATACAAGGACAGCAGCCTCCTCAATAGCAGGGACAGCCTCTCCGAACCATACCACTTTTGGCCTCAACTGGAAACCCTTCTCACACAGATCACCCTTATTCAGCTCCAGGCCTTCGATATCATAGACCAGGTCAGGATCCCCGGTACTCTGCGCTTTTTTCAATTCACCGTGAAGATGAAGCACTTTCGATGATCCGGCCCTTTCATGAAGATCATCCACATTCTGGGTCACAATGGTCACATCAAAATCACTCTCCATTTCAGCCAGGGCCATGTGTCCACGGTTGGGAACCGCTTTCTGTAATTGTTTTCTCCGTTCATTGTAAAACCTCAGCACCAGCTCCATGTCCTTCTCCCATCCACCCGGACTGGCTACTTCGTAGACATCATACTCCTCCCAGAGACCCCCCATTTCCCGAAAGGTCCTCAGGCCGCTTTCCGCACTCATGCCGGCCCCGGTGAGAACAACCAGTTTTTTCATCCTATTCTTTTATACTCCTCTACTTCCCACTTCTCATTTACATAAAGGCCCACATAGACAATTTCCTCTCCATATGCCTTCCTGAGATATTCCAGGGCATCATCGATCTGTTTCTCCTGCACATCTCTCTCCTCCGGATTGCCCTTGCAGTCGTGGTGTCCGACCAATGCAATAAATCTGGATCCGTTTATTTCCAAGGAAGCCTTAATCTGCTCCTTTAATGAAAATAACCTGCATTTATCGGTCCTTTCACTTAAAATTTTCAGCGGACCGGCTTCCGTGGCGGAGTCAAAAAAATCCATGTCATAAGTGTTCCTCAAAAAATCCATGACCGGATATTGTATCCGCCCATCAATGCAGTTGATTACTGTTCCGGTTTTCATGATTTCAAATTAATAACTGTGATTTTCAGTAAATATAAGATTTTGGCTGCACAATTAGTTTCGCTATTTTTAAGTCCCCGGAATAGGAATAATTTTCGCGATTCAGATTTACACATAAATGATTGACCAACAGACAATAAATCAAATATTTGAGACCGCCGACATTGTTGATGTAATTTCAGATTTCGTGACCCTGAAAAAGAGCGGAACAAATTACAAAGGCCTCAGCCCTTTCAGCAACGAAAAGACTCCCTCCTTCATGGTCTCCCCGGCCAAAGGGATTTTCAAGGATTTTAGTTCTGGTAAAGGTGGAAATGTGGTGGGATTCCTCATGGAACACGAAAAACTCTCCTATCCGGAAGCACTCAGGTACCTGGCACAAAAATATAACATCGAATTTGAGGAGAAGGAGTTGACCGCTGAGGAAATCCAGCAGAAAAATGAGAGGGAGAGCCTGATGGCAGTTACCGATTTTGCGGGGAAATACTTTGCCCGACAGCTTGAAAACGAGGAGGGCAAAGCGATTGGTCTCAGTTACTTCCGCAATCGAGGATTCAGGGATGATACCATTCAAAAGTTTCAGCTGGGATACAGCCCGGAAGAACGCACCGCCTTTTCCAAAGAGGCATCCAAAAACGGGTACAAACAACAATACCTGGTCAATACCGGACTCTCTATCGAGCGGGACGACTACCTGTTTGACCGCTTTTCCGGGCGGGTAATCTTTCCCATTCATGCCCTTTCAGGAAGTGTCATCGGTTTCGGGGGGCGAACCCTGAAGAGTGATAAAAAAATAGCCAAATACATCAATTCGCCCGAATCGGATATCTATCACAAAAGCCGGGTATTATACGGCCTTTACCAGGCAAAAAAAGCGATCGTCTCAAAAGAGCAGTGTTTTCTGGTGGAGGGATACACCGATGTGATTGCCATGCACCAGGCTGGGATCGAAAATGTGGTAGCCTCCTCCGGGACAGCCTTAACCACCGAACAGATCCGGCTGATTAAGCGCTTTACCGAGAACATCACCATCCTCTATGACGGGGATGAAGCCGGGATCAAAGCCTCCTTCAGGGGGATTGATATGATCCTTGAGGAGGGGATGAATGTTAAAGTGGTGATGCTTCCTGTTGGAGAGGATCCGGACTCCTTTGCCAAAACTCACAGCTCTTCCGAATTTCTTGAATTCATCAGCACCAGCGAAACGGACTTCATCTCTTTCAAAGCTGAGATTCTTCTTTCTGATGCCCGTCTGGATCCCATTAAAAGGGGGCAGTTAATCACCGATATTGTAAAATCGGTAGCTGTTATTCCCGACGGAATCATGCGCAGTGTATACCTGAAAGATTGCAGCCTGTTGCTGGGAGTTGAAGAGCAGGTGCTCTATACAGAGGTCAACAAAATCAGGCAGCGGAAACAGGAGCAATCGTGGCGAAGGGAGCAAACTTCCCGGAGAGTTTCCCACGAGCCTCCACCCCCTGCAAGTCCGCAGCAGCCCCTGGTTCCGGCATTTGTTGAGAACGTATTCTCGGAAGTGGAGGAGAGGGAAATCATCTATTTCCTTCTGAAATTCGGAAACCAGATTCTCCACCTGAGCAGTGAAGAGAACACCCAGATCTCTGTTGCAGAATACATCATCCGGGAGATCCAGAATGATGAACTGGAATTCAACAACCTTGTTTACAAAGAGGTGTTTGAAAATGTAAAGGACCTTATCGAGCACGGCAAAGAGGTGGCCGAACGTCATTTTGTTTATCACGACAACCCCGGTGTAAGGGAGCTTGCGGTGGATATCTTCACATCCCGTTACGAACTGAGCAATGTTTGGAAAAGAAAAGAGTCCTATGTGGAACTACCAGGTGAAAACCTGGGTTTTGAAGTACCCAAATCCCTGCTTTCATACAAAATGATGGTTGTGGAAAAAGCTCTCGCCCAGCTCAGGGCAGATCTTGAAACTGCAGAGAAAAACAATGATCTTGAACAGCTGAACCATCAGATCCTGAGAATTCAAAGCCTGGGAAAAGTGAAAATTGCCCTCTCTGAAGGATTGGGCGGACGGACCATTATCCGGTAATTTCCTCCGCAAGCTTCTTCTTCATCTTCTCCAGGGCCTCCAGTAATTTCTTTTCAATCACCTTATGGGATCCTATATCCCTTCCTCTGTACTGAACCACCAGGCGTGTGTGTATCCCGGCATCACTTAGAAATTCAAAAAGTTCAGGTTTCTGCATGCGATAGGACTCCCTTATCCTCCTTTTCAAAAGATTTCTATCCACCGCCCGTTTGAAGAGCCGCTTGGGTACAGAAACGGCCATTTCGGCAGGAATACTTATCTCTTCAGTGGAGGCAAAAAGAATCCTCAGCGGATAACAATCGATCCGCCTTCCCGATAAAAACAGGATGGAAATGGATTTCGAGCTGGTAAGCCTTTCTTCCTTTCTGAAGGAGTATTTCTGCTTATGACTTCCCGTTGTTCTTGTTGTGTGCCTTGATGAAATCTTCCAGAGCCATGGTCATAGAAGGTGCCTTAGGTAGTGGTGCGGTGATATCAAGTCTCAGTCCGGCTTCCTCGGCAGCTTTTGCTGTTTTGGCTCCGAACGAGGCAATCTTGGTTTCGTTCTGCTTGAAATCAGGGAAATTCTGGAACAGGGATTTGATACCCGACGGACTGTAAAAGACCAGAATGTCATAATTCACATCAGCCAGATCGGAAAGATCACTGCACTCGGTCCTGTAGAGAACTGCCTTGGAGTATTCAAAATTACTCTCCTGCAACAAAACCGGGATCTCCTCTTTATGAGCAGCAGAAATAGGCAAAAGGAATTTTTCACCCTTGTGCTTATTCATGATTTCAATCAGGTCTGGAATTCTACCGTTGCCATAAAAAATCTTCCGTTTCCGGTAGACAATGTACTTCTGTAAGTAATATGCCGTAGCTTCAGAAACACAAAAATATTTCATGGTATCCGGAATACTGGTCCGGGTCTCTTCAGCCATCCGGAAATAGTGGTCAATGGATGTCTTACTGGTGAAAATAACTGCCGTATGAGAGCCCAGATCCACCTTTTCCTGTCTGAATTCACGCGCCGAAACTCCCTCCACGTGGATGAAAGGCCTGAAATCAATTTTCAGGTTGTGTTTACTGGCCAAATCAAAATAAGGGGATTTGTTGTTCTCCGGCTCGGGCTGTGAAACTAGAATTTTCCTTATCCTTCCCATATAGTTCTTCTTTTCTTCTTCTTTGGTTTCAACTTATAATATGCTCGCTAACCATCTGTACATTAGAACGAGAGGTGCTATTTCAAGGGCACAAAGGTACAAAAATATATAGAATATTGAAACATCTTTCTTCAAAGAAAATACAATCCCCCTGATCAGCCGAATTATAAGTATTGCTGCAAGAGCAGCAACGGTAAGCCATTGGAACACATCCTTCAGGATTCCGTTAGTATAGATCACAAACAACAAAAGTGGTAAGACAGACAGCCCAATTAACTTATTAAATATGAATATATTGAAAAGATACTCCCGGAAAATACGAATTCGGTTAAACAGGAATCCTGCAGTATTAACCAGTATCAACCTGGACAAAAACAACACCACAAGGACGGCCAGATTAAAAAGAAAGAGATAAATCCCTGATATACCGTAGGGTTCAAGACCAAAACGGATTTCAGCTACGTAAAGGATTAAGCTAACACTGAGGAGGTAAAAAACATAGAGGATATTGTCAAGCTGCTTTTGCAAAATACTGTTGTCCTTGAACATCCTTGCCGCCACCTGGAAACTGACTGAGGCCTGGAAAGTCTGCATCAGGATGGAACCATAAAAGATCCTGATCCAGGCATAGATTCCCAGAAGCGCAAAAAGGGCAATGAACAACCAGGCGGGATGGTGTGCCTGAATTTTATCAGCCCACACCATGGTTTCAGCAACTGTACCGGAGATTGACATTTAATGGCCCGAATTTTGAGTTGATTTGAATAGACAAAGATACACATCGCCCAAACTTAAAAAAAGTTAATATTTGGGGATATTTGATTTCTTTGTGTTCCTTTATCCCAGCATTTTATATCAATGAATCATCACTATAGAGATATGAAGAGGTCGAAAAGAAACATCATTATAAGCGTTGCAGCCATTCTTTTAGTCAGTGTTGGATTTACAACCATAGGGAATAAAGACATGGAGCTGGTTAAAAACCTGGATATTTACTACACCATGTTCCGGGAGTTGAATAGGTTTTATGTGGATGAAACCGATCCTGAGGAACTTGTTACAACCAGTATCAATTCCATGCTCTCATCGCTGGACCCTTACACCACATACATCCCCGAATCGGATATGGATGATTTCAGATTCCAGACCACCGGTGAATATGGTGGTATTGGTTCACTGATACGCCGCTCGGGCAATTACACCATTATTGCGGATCCCTACAAGGATTTTCCGGCCGATAAGGCTGGTTTGAGGGCAGGAGACAAAATTCTTAAGGTGAACGGGAAAAGCGTTAAAGACATGGGCATTACAACTGTGAGCGACCACCTAAAAGGAAAACCGGGAACCGAAATCGTACTGACCGTTGAGAGATACGGTGAAAAGAAACCCATAGACTTCGCTCTGACCAGGGAAAAAATCTCCATCTCCAACGTACCATACTACGGAATGCTGAATGATCATACCGGATATATCCGGTTGGCCAATTTTACAACCGGAGCCGCTCAAGAGGTTGAAAAAGCCATGAAAAAGCTTAAGAAAGAGAACAATATGCAATCCCTTGTTCTGGACTTGAGGTCAAATCCGGGGGGATTGCTCATTGAAGCTGTCAGAATATGCAATCTTTTTGTGGACAAGGGTGAGCTTATCGTCAGTACTAAAGGAAAAATGAAGCAATGGGATTCCGACTACCTTACCCAGAGAGAACCCGTGGATAAGGAGATCCCATTGGTGGTAATGGCAAACAGGGCTTCCGCCTCTGCTTCTGAAATTGTGGCCGGAGCTCTTCAGGACCTGGACAGGGCTGTTGTAATAGGACAGAGAACATTCGGGAAAGGTCTTGTACAAACCTCACGCCCTCTGAAATACAATGCCCAGCTAAAAGTAACCACCGCCAAATATTACATTCCCAGCGGACGCTGCATCCAGGCCCTGGATTACACCAACAGGAACGAAGATGGAAGCGTAGGTACCATTCCCGATTCGCTCATCAGTGAATATGAAACCCGGAACGGAAGGCTGGTTTATGACGGTGGAGGAGTTCAGCCCGACTTTGAAGTAATTCCGGAAATGTTCTCCGAGATTACATTACAACTCTTCACACAGAACATGTTTTTTGACTTCGCCACCAGGTACAGGACGGAAAATCAACAGATTTCAGAAGCCAGTACATTCACTGTATCAGATAGTGATTATGAGTTATTTGAAGCTTTTGTTGAAAGTCGCGATTTCGAATTCAAAACCTCCAGTGAAAAAGCATTTGATGAACTTGTGAAAATCGCCAAAAGGGAGAAATACCATGAAATTGCCAGTGAAGAGTTTTCATCTCTGGAGGAGAAGCTCTCACACAACAACCTGAAAGACCTGGATACCTTCAATAAAGAGATACGACAGATACTTGGTCAGGAAATCGTAAACAGGTACTACTACCAGGCAGGCAGGATCCTGGCCCGTATCCAGGAAGATCCTCTACTGGACAAAGCTGTTGAAATTCTGGACGGACCCGGTGTTGTTAAGGAGGTGCTGACAGGAAAGCAGGGGGCCCTGGTGAGAGCAATGCTTACTGAAAATTAGTGCGCTTCAAGCCAGTTGCCGCCCTCCCCCATATCTATCGTAAGGGGTACTCTCAGCTGTGCCACATTTTCCATCTGCTCCTTCACGATGCGACGAACCTGCTCCGTTTCCGCAGGTATCACATCAAAGTTTAGTTCATCATGCACCTGCAGGATCATGGAGCTCTTCAGCTGCTCTTTCTCCATGGCTGCCTCTATCCTGATCATGGCAATTTTTATAATATCGGCCGCCGATCCCTGGATGGGCGAGTTGATGGCATTCCGTTCGGCATTCCCTCTGACAACCGAATTCCTGGATAGAATGTCGGGCAGAAAGCGCCTCCTGCCATACATGGTTTCAACATAACCATTTTCTCGGGCCTTCAGAATGCAGTTGTCCATAAATGCCTTAACTCCGGGATAGGTTTCAAAATAACCGTCGATGAGCATTTTGGCCTCACTCCTTGGTATCCGCATTCTCTGCGCCAGCCCGAAAGCCGATATCCCATAAATAATTCCAAAATTGGCCGTTTTGGCCCTTCCCCTCATCTCCCTTGTGACCTCTTCCTGTTCAATTTTATAGATCTTGGCTGCAGTGGCTGTATGTATATCGGCATCATTGACAAAAGCTTCAATCATCACTGGATCTTCACTCAGGTGAGCCATTAGCCTCAGCTCTATCTGGGAGTAGTCGGCCGATATAAATCTGTTTTCAGCGCTCTCAGGGATGAATGCCCGCCTGATCTCCCGTCCGCGCTCCTCCCTGATTGGAATATTTTGCAGGTTCGGATTATTGGAAGAGAGTCGGCCTGTTGTAACCACAGCCTGGTTAAAGGATGTGTGAATTTTGTCTGTTTTGGGCTTGACCAATGCCGGAAGCGCCTCCACATATGTGGATAACAATTTTCTTAACGACCTGTATTCCAGCACCTTATCAATAATCGGATGTTTATCACTCAATTTGACCAATATCTCCTCACCGGTAGCATACTGTTTTGTTTTGGTCTTTTTCGGTTTATCCACAATCTTCATCCTATCGAAAAGCACCTCTCCTAGCTGCTTGGGAGAACTGATGTTAAACTCAAGGCCTGCAAGTTCATGAATCCCTCCCTCGGCAATTATGATCTCTCCCCTGAGCTCCTCAGCAAAAATCTGCAATGCATCCACATCTAGTTTAACACCCTGGTGCTCCATTTCCATCAAGACCCTCACCAGCGGCATCTCTATATCAGCTGAAAGATCTTCAATCCCCTCCTCCTTCAGCAAACCCTTAAAAATTTCGCTCAGCTGCCAGGTAATATCTGCATCCTCACAGGCATACTCTTTTGCCTTCTCCAGCTCAACGGTACGGAAAGAGTCCTGCCGCCCCCCTTTTTTACCGATCAGCTCCTCGATCCTAACCATGGAATAATCAAGGTACTGTTCGGCCATGATATTCAGATTGTGCCTTTGTTCAGGCATTAGCAAAAAATGTGCAATCATAGTATCAAATAAGGAGCCCTTAACATCTATGTCATAATTTTTTAAGATGTGAAGATCATATTTTAGATTCTGACCGCATTTTTCAATGTTCTGATTGGAAAATGGTCCCTCCAGCAGTTTCAGCCACTCTTTGACCTCATCCATCTCCTCACCCATGGCCACATAGATTCCTCTGTGAGCTTCCCAGCTAAAAGCAATACCCACCAGCCTGGCTTCAATGGGATCAATACCGGTGGTCTCTGTGTCAAAACAGAAGCTCTTCAGCTCCGACAGGATAGCTGCAAGTTGTTTCACCTTTTCCGTGTCATTTACAAGCTCGTAATGGTGATCCACGCTTCCAATATTCTGCCACTGCTGCTTCTCCGTCTCTTCCTGCTCCAGGGGCGGACCAAACAGCGTTCCCGGCTCAGCAGCAGGAGTTTTTGAAGGGAGCGGTGAGGAAGAATCATGCTGCCCGGGTGCTGGACCTGCGAGAATTCTGGTAGCTAAGTTCTTAAATTCCAACTCATTAAACAAATCCATGAGGGTCTGTTGATCCATTGGGCGTCGTCCCATCTCAAATGGAGAGATCTCAACCGGCACATCCAGGACTATGGTGGCCAACTCCTTTGACAGCTTCACCTGTTCGGCAGAGTTCTCCAGGTTCTCCTTCTGTTTCCCCTTGAGCTGATCAATATTTTCATAAATCCCCTCCACTGAAGAGAATTTTCCTATCAATATTTGGGCATTCTTCGGACCAATTCCTGCAGCTCCAGGTATATTGTCCGAAGAGTCGCCCATCAGGGCCAATATATCGATCACCTGTTCGGGGCGTTCCACGACAAACTTCTCCTTTACCTCTTCAACTCCGAGCACTTCGGCAGGAGCTCCGCCCCTTCCCGGTTTATACATGAAGATATTTTCTGAAACCAGCTGGGCGTAATCCTTGTCCGGAGTCATCATAAATACGGTAAAACCATCTTTCTCTGCCCTCTTGGAAAGCGTACCGATCACATCATCCGCTTCAAAACCGGCCTTTTCAACAATGGGGATGTTATATCCCTTTAGTAAGCGCTTAATATATGGAACTGCGCTTCTGATATCTTCGGGTGTGGCATCGCGATTGGCCTTATACTCAGTGTACATCTCGTGTCTGAAGGTAGGGCCGGGGGGATCAAATACAACGGCAATATGGGAAGGATTCTCCTTCCGTATCAGCTCATCAAGGGCAAGAGTGAAACCAAAAACCGTGGAGGTTGGAATCCCCCTGGAATTGGTCATGGGATTTGAAATAAAAGCATAATAAGCCCTGTAAATCAAGGCATAAGCATCCAACAAATATAATCTCTTCTCCATTCTAAACAGGAAATTTATCGGTTATCCTCAGCATACCACTCTCCATATGAAGTGGCTGTCTCATACAATTTCACAGAATGGAGTTCCAGGGAGGAGGGCAATTTACCTCGTATGGTATCCACGATAAAGAGCACAAGGTTTTCACAGGTGGGTTGGAAATCAAAAAAATGAACCTTTTCGTACATGGTCCCAACCGCGGTCAGGACCTCCCCTTCCGCTTCCCTGTATACTACAAGTGAATGATCCAGAAAATCGACTACCGGACCCTTCACCAGAGTTTTTAAATCTTTGAAATCAAGAACCATCCCGAATTTCGGATCGGAGCTGTCGGTAATGGGGGTTCCCTTCAGGGTAACAAACAGCCTGTAGGAGTGTCCATGAATATTCCGGCAGGCTCCGTCATAATTCCATAGCGAATGAGCCGTCTCAAAATTAAACTCCTTTGTAACCCGTATTTTTCCCATGGTTCCGTGCTTATTGATTAATCAGTAAAAGCACATTCGCTGATACCATGAACAAGCTGACTCAAATTTTCTTGCTTTAAATAATACAACGTGTTCTTCGTCTGCCTGGAGGAAGCCAGGATCCCTTCATCTTTCAGGATTCCCAGGTGATGAGAAGCAGTGGATTGCTCTATCCCGAGTAATTCATGTATCTTGGTGACACTCAGTCTACTACCCTCACTAAGGTAGCCAGGGACAGCAAGGCGTATGGGATGAGAGATGGTCTTGAGCATATTGGCAGCCCTCTCAATTTCTTCAGGTTTTAACTCAGCAAACTCCATGGAATAAGTAACTGGAATATTTAAACTTCTACAGATGTTATACAAATATAGTCATATTAAAGGTTTTTAATATTTTACACTGCTGGCATTGGATTCGCTAATTTTTCTACCTTTGAGAATTCCATCCAAAACTGATGATCAAACTTGATGACATTCGGGAGCCGGTCAGGCTGGAAATGAAAGAATTCAACTCGCAATTCAGAAGCTCCATTTCAAGCAACATCCCCCTGCTCAACCTGGTTACCAACTATGTGCTGAAGAGAAAGGGTAAACAGATGCGACCCCTCTTTGTATTCCTGACATCCAAAATGTTTGGTGATATTAACCGGTCCACACACACAGCAGCTGCCCTGATTGAACTGATGCACACTGCCACCCTGGTACACGATGATGTGGTGGATGATTCCAATGAACGAAGGGGCGCCTTTTCCGTTAAAGCTATCTGGAGATCAAAAATTGCGGTCCTGATGGGTGACTTTCTCCTGGCCAAGGGGCTGTTGCTTGCAGTACAACAGAAAGAGTATGACCTGCTGGAGATCACTTCCATCGCATCCCGGGAGATGAGTGAAGGTGAACTTTTACAGCTTCAGAAATCGAGAAGTCACAATATTGATATTGAAACCTACTACGAAGTAATCCGGAAAAAAACCGCAAGCCTGATCGCTGCCTGCACTTCCAGTGGAGCACGAGCTTCCGGAGCCTCCCCTGAAATAGTAGAAAAGGCATATAACATGGGGATAAACATTGGAATGGCCTTCCAAATTAAGGATGATCTGTTTGATTATCAAGATAATGGACTGATTGGAAAGCCTACTGGTAACGATATTAAGGAGAAGAAATTCACACTCCCCCTGATCTATGCTCTAAACCAGTCTGATCATGGCCGCAGTAAGGCGATACTCCGGAAAATCAAAAAAGGAAAAAAGAGTCAGAAGGTCGTTAATGAAGTAGTTCAATTCGTAAGGGAAAATGGTGGCGTTGAATATGCCATGGAAAAAATGCAGGAGTTCAAGCAGGAAGCTAACCAGATCCTGGATTCCTTTCCCGACACAGCAGCCAGAAAATCACTAAAAGATCTGGTGGAATTTACGGTTTCTAGAAAGAAATAATCTACTTGCCACTTATCTTGAAATAATCCAGGATCAACAAAGCCCTCTTTTTTCCTATTTCGACCGACAACTCCTCCTCTGTAGCTCCCCCTATACCTTCCACGGATTTGAATTTCGAATACAATCTTTCGAT
The DNA here is from genome assembly GCA_024244665.1 of Bacteroidota bacterium. Next base: position 53,758 of record JAAEOI010000061.1, read on the forward strand.
GGTTTTTGCTCCGATTCCGGGAATCTCCCCCATGGACGATTTAAGCATGGTGCCGGAACGCAACTTCCGGTGAAAATTAATCCCAAACCTGTGTGCTTCATTTCTCAAATTCTGAATAAGCTTAAGAGATTCAGAGTTTTTATCTATGTAAAGAGGAACAGAATCCCCAGGAAAGAAGATCTCCTCCAGCCTTTTTGCAATTCCAATAATGGCAATAATTCCCCTCAATTCGAGACGGTCCAGACTTTTCAAAGCAGCACTTAACTGTCCTTTTCCTCCATCAATTACAATGAGCTGTGGAAGGGAGGATTGTTCCTCCTTCAAACGTTTGTATCTCCGGTACACAACCTCCTCCATTGAAGCAAAATCATCGGCTCCCCTTACGCTCCTGATATGATAGTGGCGGTATTCCTTTTTTGCGACCCTCCCGTTCTTAAAAACAACGCAGGCGGCCACAGGAGCTGATCCCTGCAAATTGCTGTTATCAAAACATTCGATGTGAACTGGCAAAGCAGAGAGCCTCAAATCCTCCTGCAAGGTTGAAAGAATACGCTGGGAAGAATCCTTAGTTTTCAGGGTTGTCAGGTGTCTCCTTTTCTCCAGCCTGAAACTTTTTGCATTCCTTTCGGAGAGATCAAGCAGCTTCTTCTTATCACCGCGCATGGGTACTGTAACTCTGATATCCGGAAATAGCTTAACTTTTAAAGGGACGATAATCTCCTTTGAGCTGCTCTCTATGCGATTTCTTAAATCGGTAATTACAAAGGCCAGCAACTCCTCATCCTCCTCATCAAGCCTTTTTTTAACCTGAACGGTATGCGCCTGGATAACGGCACCCTTTACAACTTTCAGAAAATTCACATAGGCTTCCTTCTCATCACTTACAATACTGAATACATCCACATTGTGTATAGAGCTATTCACAATGGTTGATTTTGCCTGGTAGCGAGACAGAATCTCGATTCTCTCCTTGAAACGGTTGGCTTCTTCATACTTGTATTCCTCAGCAAACGTCTTCATCTCCCCCTTAAGATAGCCGATCACATCATTAAGGTTTCCCTTTACTATATCCTTAATCTGATTGATGCTCCCTTCATAAGACTCAATTGTCTGCAACCCTTCACAGGGGCCCTGGCAATTCCCAATATGGTACTCAAGACAAAGCTTATACTTTCCCCTGGCAATATTCTCATCCGTCAGAGCATGTTTGCAGGTTCTTAATTGGTAAAGCTGGCGAATAAGATTCAACAAAACCTTAACAGCAAAAGCAGAAGTATATGGCCCGAAATATCGGGAACCATCATTTATAACAGTTCTGGTTGCAAAAACCCTGGGGAAGGGCTCATTCTTAATACAAATCCACGGGAAGGTTTTGTCGTCCTTTAAAAGAATGTTATACCTGGGCAGGTGTTTCTTAATAAGATTATTTTCGAGCAAAAGAGCATCCGATTCACTATCGACTACAATCCACTTTAAATCTGCTATTCGTTCTACCAGGACTTTTACTTTGAAAGAGTCATAGCTCTTCTTCCTGAAATACGAACTGACCCTCTTCCTCAAATTCTTTGCTTTCCCAATATAGATGATGACACCCTTGTTATCAAAAAACTGATATACACCTGGCTCCTCAGGCAGGGACTTCAAATGGGTATCTAAAGGGTGATTTTCCATCTTTTCATATGATCAGGAGGCTATAGATGCCTCCCCGTGGCCACAACCACTACAAATATTCAATTCTAAGGAACTTAAAATTGCAATACTTCAGGCTAAAAACATTCATAAAGAGCTCAAATTCATAAGATTCATGTGACAGTAAACCCCGGAACTGAAAATAGCCAGCATATACCAACCAGGAGCATCACCCCCCCTCAAAAGAGTAAATTGACTCAATATTATATGCAGCGAGCTTTTTTCGTCCTGCTAGCTCAGGTAGTTCAACCAGGAACAATATTTTCTCTACAATACCACCAAGCGACTCTACAAGCTTGCAACCAGCCTCTGCAGTTCCCCCGGTTGCCAGAAGATCGTCAATAATAAAAACCCTCTCTCCGGGTCGAATGGCATCCTCATGAATCTCCAATGCGTCTTCGCCATACTCCAGCTGATATGCAATCTTTCTTTTCTTAGCGGGAAGCTTGCCTGCCTTTCTGACCATCACAATACCTCCCCCGATCCTCCCTGAAATAGCACCAGCAAGAAGAAATCCTCTTGCCTCAATGGCCACCAGTTTATCGACCGGTGGCTCATTACCATTTTCACAAACTGAAGCCGAAAGCAAATTTGTGACAATGCCCATGGCCTTCGCATCCTGAAACACAGTTGTAAGGTCACGAAAAACAATTCCCTCTTTTGGATGGTCCTCGATGGACCGGGTAATTTCCTTTAAATAGTTGATGCTTTCTTCCCGATTCATTCTACTAAATTTTCTTGAAATATGTTCCACGTGGAACTATCTGCCCATATAAATTAATAACACGCTTATGTCACTTGGAGAAACACCTGAAATTCTCGATGCCTGTCCTATATTCCGTGGACGAATCCTGGACAATTTTTGCCTGGCTTCGGTTGAAATGCTTTTCAATATATTATAATCAAAGTATTCATCAAGCTTAATTTTCTCCAATCTTTTAATCTTATCAGCCATCTGTCTTTCTCTGCTTATGTATCCTTCATACTTAATAGAAATCTCTACTGATTCAATTACCTCCTCTACCCGGCTTCTACAAGCTTCGCTTATCTCCTTCAATTCCGGGATAAGGGAGATCAGATCTTTAAGCCGAACCTGAGGCCTCCTGGTCACATCAATCAATTTCATTTTCTGCTTCAGGGGAGATGTTCCCACGTTTTCCAATAATTCATTTATCTCCTCCGGGGCTATACTGAGATTCTTAAGAACATCCTCGAATCGCTTAATCAAATCTCTCTTCTCCTTCAAAAGATCGATCCTCTCCTTTCCAGCCAGGCCTATCTCAGCACTAAGTTCAGAAAGTCTTTCATCTGCATTATCCTGCCTTAGCAGAATCCTGTATTCGGCCCTGGAGGTAAACATCCGGTAAGGTTCATCCACACCTTTGGTCACCAGATCATCAATCAAAACTCCGATATAAGCCTGGTCACGTCCAAGTACAAACTCCTGGTCCCCGAGAATTTTCAGGCTTGCATTGATCCCGGCCATCAATCCCTGTGCGGCAGCTTCTTCATATCCCGTTGTTCCGTTCACCTGTCCGGCAAAATAGAGATTCGCAAGGTTCCTTGTTTCAAGAGTATGATAAAGCTGTGTTGGAGGATAGTAGTCATATTCGATCGCATAGCCCGGCCTGAAAATCTTAACATCCTCGAGGCCCTCAATTTCCTTCATTGCCTTATATTGAACAGCCCATGGAAGTGAGGAGGAGAAACCATTAATATAGTATTCAACCGTAGTAAAACCCTCAGGCTCCAGGAAAAGCTGGTGTTCCTCTTTATCAGAAAAAGTAACAATTTTATCTTCGATACTGGGACAATACCTGGGGCCAATACTCTCAATACTTCCATTGAACATGGGACTCTCATTAAAACCTCTCTCCAGCTCCGAATGAACAGTCAGATTGGTATAGGCAATATAGCAGCTTCTATGCGAAGTATAATCTACATCATAATCAAGGAAACTGAACTTCCTACCCTCCGACTCTCCCTCTTGCTTCTGCAACTTATTAAAATCAATACTTCTTCCATCGAGTCGAGCAGAGGTGCCCGTTTTCATCCTCCCTACTTCAAATCCATGTTCTCTAAGTTGTTCGCTAATTCCTGAAGCAGGAGGTTCCCCCATCCGACCACCCTCCATCTTCACGCCCCCAACATGCATCAATCCATTGATAAATGTACCAGCAGTAAGGATTACCTTTTTAGCTCTGAATTCAATGCCCATCAAGGTAATAACTCCCTTAACAGCAGAGCCTTCAATAACCAGACTTACAACCTTGTCCTGCCAGAATTCGAGGCTTTTAACACTCTCCAGCATCTTCCTCCACTCCAGGGTAAACAGAGTTCTGTCACACTGAGCCCGGGGGCTCCACATGGCTGGTCCTTTACTTCTGTTCAATAATCTGTATTGAATCATAGATAAATCGGTGGCAATACCAGAATACCCACCAATGGCGTCTATCTCTCTCACTATCTGACCCTTAGCTACGCCACCCATTGCAGGATTGCACGACATAGAGGCAAATTTGGTCATATCCATAGTGATCAGGAGTGTTTTACTACCCAAATTGCCGGCAGCAGCAGCAGCTTCACAACCGGCGTGACCGCCGCCAACCACAATTACATCATATTCCTGAATCATTTTACTCCTCTTTCAACCACAAATGTAATGCATCATTTTCCAATTTCCGCATCACCTTCTTCTCAGCCTCGCTTGCATCATTATAAGCAATAAGATGCAGTACTCCGTGAACCATGACCCTTCTAAGCTCATCATCAAAACTTTCACTGTAGGATTCAGCATTAATCCTCACCTGGTCAACACTGATAAATACATCTCCAGAAATATGATCCTCTTCCGAATAATCGAAGGTAATCACATCAGTAAAACAATCGTGGTATAAATACTCCCGGTTCATATCCCTGAGAGAGGGATTCGAAGTGAATATAAAATTGATTGAACCGGTAACCCTTTCATGAGCAGAAACACAGCTCCTTATCCAGGCTTTATGGAGATTCTTATTCTGTAAGTCAAATTCAATTTTCAGGCTATGAAAGTGAATGGCCACTAGAGTCTGAACTTCAGCACAACAATTCTGCCATCTTCCATATAGAGGATTTCATCGGAGAGACGCTCCATCAAAAATATTCCCCGTCCATTAATTTTTTCAAGGTTTTCAGGAGCCGTGGGATCAGGAATGTTCATGTGGTCAAAGCCCTGGCCCTGATCCTCTATATGAACCAATAACTCCTTTTCAATATATTCAATCTCTATCTTTACCTTCTTACCAGGATCAGATTGGTTACCATGGATAATTGCATTGTTAGTGGCTTCCATAGTGGCTACAAGTACATTTCCATACACTTCATCACTCAAATCCAGTTCAATGGAGAGCTCATCAATCGCCTTTTCCACAATACGAAGATTTGCAATTTCAGAAGGAAAGTTCAGATCTTTTCTCATAACATATTTCAATGGACTCTTCTTATACGGCTATCCATTTGAAAAGTTCCAAAAATCTAATATTTGCTAAGCCAATCCTCCGGGTTAAGGAAATTCCTTTCCTGCCACACCTCGAAATGAATCATGGATACCTGATGGGCCTCATCTGTGAAGGCGTCTCCAATGGTCTCCTTGGTAAGAACCTTATCCCCACTCTTGACCCTTACCTTTACAACATTCTGATACACTGACAAATACTGTCCATGTCTAATCAAAACTGTGTAGTTAGCACCAGTGATCGCAAATACCTTGGTTACCTCCCCATCAAATACAGCACGGACCTTTGTGCCAGGTGCGCTGTTAATATCAATGCCATTATTCGATAAACTAGAACCCACCAATCCGGGGAACTCATAAAGACCAAAACTTGTGGTAATAATACCCTTGGCCACAGGCCAGGGAAGTTTCCCTTTGTTCTTCCTGAAATCATTCCCCACCAGCACCTGCTCCGGGGTCATGGCAGCATATACGTTACCTGCACTGACCTTCCTGGCCTCCTCTTCAATAATCCTCCTAATTTCAGATTCAAGCTCCCTGGCTATCCTCTCCTTCTCTTCTATCTGTTTCTTCAGCCTCGACTCCTGCCTGCGAAGATCCTCTATCATATTGGATTTCTGTCTTCTCTCACCAAGCAGTTTCTCCTGCTCGCCATCCTTCAGTTCCATCACATCCAGCTTCTCGCTCCTCAACACTTCCAGATTCTTGCTTTTTTGGTCCAGCTCTTTCATAAACAGCTCAATCTGCCTGGCTTTCTGAACCCTGTACTCACCTATATACTTAAGGTATTTATAACGTTGATATGATTGTGAAATGGAGGACCCGGCCAGAATATACATCATCTTTTCATAGCTGGTATGATTCCTGTAAGCATAATAGATCAACCTTGCATACTCATGCCTGTTTATCTCATTTTCATCTTCAAGTTTCTCGATTTCCGCCCTCGTAAGCACAATATCGTTGTCAATAATTTTCACCTCCCTCTCAAGGGTAGCGATCAGTTGCGCCCTGGAATTGATCCCCTTTTGAAGCAGTCTGAGCTGCTGTACCGAACCCACACGCTTCTGCAAGGTTTTTTTCATCAGTTCCCTGGCCAGCTTAATCTCCTCAAAAGCCTTTTGCTTCTGTGACTGAAGATCCTCCTTAGATTGGCTCTGCAGTGCAGCAAATGCAACCAGTAACAATACGATTATGCAGATTTGCCTTCTCATTAAAAATTAACAAAAGAGTATTTTCTCTGGTTTACATCCATCTTTACCTCTATCGACCGGTTATAGGATACCTCTCCTCCTTTTGCAACAATCTCAAATTCATCAACCATGAAATTGGAATAGATAATAAATCCCTCTTCGCCCTTTTCTCCCATAAAAAATTTTCCTGTCTCGGTCTGCAGATACTCGAATTCTTCCAATAACAGTGTATGACGATCCAGTAAGATATTCTTCTTCAAATGTGGTTCGTTGAATTGAAATTCCAGGTGAAAAAAATTAGTTTCCTTAGCATCATCAATGTCATCGCAAAGGAAATACCTTGAGACCAGGTTCTGGATATCTGAGTAGTTGACAGGATTCTGATAACCCAGTCTTCTTCTCACCGGTGACCTGTAAACAATTTTGTTGATGCGGTCGATCACCCTGATGGTATCCCCGTCTACTGCAGCCCTGATAATCTCAAAACCATTATTTACCGCCGACATATAGATAAGAGAATCTTTAAGGGCGTATATGGTCACCTGAGCCTGGTACCTGCGTTTGCTGGTAATAAACATAGTCTCTGCCTTACTGATCAGAACACTATTAATGGTATCATAAGCTCCACATAACTCCCCGAGTCCTTTCATACCCACAAGAGCAGGGGTCTCTGCAGGCTCGACCGGCGCCTCCTTTTCAGTAACCCCACGGCTAACCCCACACTGTGTCAGAACCAGGCCTGACATTAAGTAGAGTGCAAAGTGGAATATTCTATTCATTATCTTTCCTGTCAAGCAATTCCATTTTCTCTTCAAGTATCTCCCTGTCTCCACCCAACACCAAAGCTTTTGAATAATAGGTCCGTGCCACCTTTTTGCTTTTCAATGCTACCTGAATATCTCCGGCATGCTCATTCACGTCTGGATCATTTTCTCCGCCCTTATCCATAGCCATCAGGATATACTTCTCTGCCTCCTCAAACTCTTCAAGCCTGAAAAGTACCCATGCATAGGTATCCAGAAAGGTAGCATTATCCGGGTTATTATCAATGGCCTTACGGCTCCAGATCTTTGCCTCATCCAGCTTTTCTCCCCTTTCTGCAAGGTAGTAAGAGTAATTATTCAATATCATATAATTTTCGGGTTCATCCTCAATCAGTGCTTCAAAAATGGAGTCTGAAACCGGAAAATCCCCAAGCCTGTAATAGCCTTCTGCAATGAGCATTTTTGCCTGGGAAGCGTACTCTGCCGAAGAAAACCCATCCATGCAGATCCCTTCAAAATTATGAATGAGCTCCTGATGCTTATTCAACTCATACAGTCCTATTCCTCTGAAAAACCTGATATCCAGGCTATCAGGATAAATCTTCATTGCAGTTCCTGTAATAACCACAAGCTCCTCGTTCAATCCTCCGGCATTAGCCAGCAGGATTGCCTGCATATAGAGCGGATAACTGCTGCCACCCTTCCTCAGGTATGCCTTTAAATGCCAATAGGCCTTATCATAGCTCCTGTGTGTTATATAGAATTCAGAAGCCAATAAGCGGGCATCATGCTCCTCAGGATGCGACTTAATCAAGACCTCCAGCAGGTTCTCTAACTCCCCAGAGTAGCCTGTAACAAATTTTTCCTCAGAAAAATAGTAGGATAGTATGGCCATTTTCCTGCGGGCATCAATCATGTTGCTGGTAAATGATTTTGTCAGAAAGATGAAGCAGCTATCGTATTTCTCCCTTTTATTGTAATAATCCGTAAGATTGGTAAGTGCGAAAATATTGCTGCTATCAACCTCCAGCATATCAAGGTAGTAACGGGCTGCCTTTTCCTCCTTTCCGCTTTTCATACAGAGTTCGGCTGCCACGATCCTGAATTGAATCGTTTCGGGAAAAAGCACCATCACCTTCTCCAGTTCAAGGAGAGCCAGCTCATACTCCTCGTCACTCTCATAAATAGAGGCTTTTAGAAGGGTTACCTTTTCACTGAACCCCTTTTCCTTCTCAATTCTTTCAAGGGTTTTAATCGCCTTCTTATGCTTATCCTGACTTAAATATACCGTCGCGAGCTGGTACTCCCACTCCACCTCTCTCTGGTCCAATTTTACCTTCTCCTTAAGGATGATCTCCATCTCTTCATATTTCTCTCCGACACCCAGAGCGTTCAGGTAGGCCAAAACGTACCACTTGTTTCCAGGATCCAGCTCATAGGCCTTCCTAAGATTTGAGGTTGCAAGTTCCACTTGTTTGGACATCAGGTATATTCCCCCCAATTCATAATAGGCTACCTGGCAATCGGGTTTCTCCTTAATAACGAGTCTGTATAACTTAACAGCTTCCGATACATTCCCCAGGTTCTTCTGCTTCACCGCCTCTATAAGGGCATATTGATAATCATTATTCCCCTGCTCATGTTGCCCAAGGGACACCTGACTGGTGAACACCCCCAGAACGACTGCAAAAATATATATAACTCTCCTCATGTAAATGATCTCCTTCCTTAATAATAACGAAACCTAACGGTTTCCCGTATGCCCGAATCCCCCGGCACCCCGCTCCGAATCCTCCAGGGTATCCACTTCATTCCAGGCTGCCATTTCAACCTTATTGATCACCATCTGGCAAATCCGCTCTCCGCTGTTCACTACAAACTCTTCCCCGGACAGATTTATCAGGATAATACCTATTTCACCCCTGTAATCAGCATCAATTGTCCCCGGTGTGTTTACAACAGAGATTCCCTTCTTCAGTGCCAATCCGCTTCGTGGCCTTATCTGAGCCTCAAATCCAGCTGGTAACTCAATGAAGAGGCCGGTTGGTATCAAGCTGCGCTCCAGCGGCTTCAATACAACAGGTTCTTCCAGGTTAGCCCGCAGGTCCATTCCCGCCGACAACGGTGTGCTATATCCCGGAAGAGGATTCCCGGAACGGTTTACAATCTTCACTTCCATACTATATCTCCTTTTTATACTTCATAAATACCGGGCGTTCCATGAACCAAACAAACAGGATGAAACCAATCAACATCAAAAAGCTGGCCAGATCCCTTAGACGCCCAATATCCTGCAAAAATAGTTCATTGAAAAAATATATCACAAGGGCAACAGCAATATAGGTCAATATTCTGCCTATTTTATAGGGAATGGGATAGTGTCTCCGCGACCAGAGATATGAAAGCAGTACCATCAGGCTGTAACACAAGAGGTGCCCCCAGGCCGAAGCCACATAACCATAACGGGGAATGAACAGAACGTTCACCACCACCGTCACGGTGGCCCCAATGATTACCAGTACTGCACCAAACATGGTCTTATTGGTCAATTTGTACCAGATGGAAAGGTTGAAGAAGATCCCCATCACAAGGTTTGCCATGAGAATGACCGGAACAATATGTGATCCCTCCCTGAAGCCCTGCCCGATGAAGAGGATAAAATAATCCATATATAGATTCACCATCAGGAAAATAACCAGCCCTGCAGCCACGAAAAAATTCATCACATCGGCGTAAAGCTTCTTTGCATCTTTAGCGGCCGATTGTGCGAAGAAGAAGGGTTCGGCAGCATACTTAAACATCTGAACAAACAAAGTCATTAATACCGCCATTTTAAAATTCGCTCCATAAATTCCCAATTGCTCCATAGGGAGCTGCTCTGCAGGAATCATATGTTTTAAAAGGATCCTGTCAAGCGCTTCATTTACAGTTCCGGCAAGTCCGGCCACCAGTAAGGGATAGGAGTATTTCAGAACCTGCTTGAGCATCGTTGCGTCAAAAGAGTATCGCAGTGCTGCAAAGATTTCCTTCGAAAGTAGTACTAACTTCACCAATGAAGCAACCATGTTGGATATCAACACGTAACCCACACCAATCTCTTCATTGTAGAGCATGGAGACAAATTCCAAATCGTTATGCCTGGGGGCATACCAGAGAAAAAAGAGGTTAAGGCCAATATTAACCAACACCTCCGCAATCCTGATGATGGCATACTTTAAAGGCTTGTTATTGAGCCGGATTCTTGCAAACGGAATGGCTGTAAAAGCATCCACCCCCACAATTACCGCCAACCACCTGATGTAATCAGGGTGATCGCCATAATCTATCCAAGAGCTTATGGAATCACCGAAAAACATTACAGCAGTTACAAAAACAGATGATGTAATCAGCAGCGAGGTGAGAACGGTGGTATAGATCCGGCCCTTCTCCCTGGAGTTGCTGGCAAAACGGAAATAGCCCGTCTCCATGCCATATGTAAGGATTACCAGCAAAAAAACCACATAGGCATAAAGCTCGGTGATGATTCCGTAGCTTGCCTTTTCAAACACACGGGTATAAAATGGGGTAAGCAAGACGTAGTTCAACAGCCTGGGCAATACAATTCCCAGACCATATACGGCCGTCTGACCAAACAACTGCTTAATGGGATTCTTCAATGTGGCGGTAAAAGTACTATTTTTTAATCCTCGGCCGATTTACGGTTATACAACAGGTAACCAAAACTGAGCTGAACCACCCAGGGCCGCTCCAGAGCTGAGATGTAACCCACATGTATCCCGATGGGGCCAACCACGGTGAGCATGTTCACTGAAGCATTAAAGATGGATTTCACGCTACTGAAATAAGTGTTCTTGTAGGCCCGGTTCTCCACATCCCTAAGTATCTCCTGAACAGGGACATATCCATATGCCTCAAGTTTTGCATGTATGCCGCTGCCAAAAGAATAGACCGGTAAAATTCCGGCTCCAATGTATTGGTACGCCCTGTACTCTTCCATGAAAAGTGTCCGTGTGATCAGGTTCGGCTGGAAAGCAGGGGCTTCAATAATGGTTGAAAAGTAGTTGGAAAGCAGGGGCTTAAACGCTGCGTGCATAACGTAGTGATACCCCAGGCTGAAACCTCCTTTCAGGGGCAGATAGCCGGTGTTTTCGAACCTGGCCGAGAGCCAGTAGTAATTCATTCTTTCATTGAGTATCAGGTCGGATGTGGATCCGGGCGAATATGACTCAGAACCATAACCTGCACGCAATGAAAACTTCAAAAAAACCCCTTTGGTAGAAAACTGCTTATTGTTTAACGAATTTCTTTCAAAAGCTCCATAGAGTGATACAAGATTAACCACCGACACTTCAGAGGTGTCGCTGGAGACAAAATCCTTGGTCATATAGTATACCTCCTGGTTACGTCCAATCCCAAGCCCTCCCTTTATAACGCTGTTGTTGGAGAAGGGAATCCCTGCATCAAACCTAACATTTATCTCATTTTCTATAATATAAGAAGACTTTAGATCTTCAAAAAAGAATTGGGGATTTGAAGCATTGTAATCAAAACGGTTATAGTTAAAATTACCCTGGAAAAAGACCGGGGTTCCTGACGGATAATCAAACCTGAAACCCAGGTTCACCCCGTCGTACAGCCTTCCAAACTGGAGACTGGCTTTAAGTTGGGTACTTACCTCCTGAATCTCCCTGTAACTGAGACCAAGGTATGTCTGTGCCTGTCCGGTCGTGGAGATAAACAATCCGAACCTTGCTTCCAGGGGGGCCTCCGGAATTAACCTCAGACTAAAGGTATAGAGGCTATCCGCCTTATTATATATCGCTCTCGGGTAGAGATAGGTAAAGCTATTATCATTGACTAGCTTAAGGTATTCCCATTTGATGGATTCCAGTCCGATCACCGAATCCGATTTCAGAAAACTCCGTTCCACATAGTAAGCCTGCTTCTCATTCAGCCCCTCAAGCTCCACATCCCTGAACCGGAATTCGGGCCAGCTCTCCACAAAATTCCTCCTGCGCATGTTCAGTGAAGCAGAGTCCTCAGCCATCCTGTTTGTTACCATGCGGATGCTGTCCATTTTTAATAGGGTGGTCCGGTAACCAATCTCTACAAATTCTTCCATTTTGTCGAATGCAAGCAGCGACTGGGACCCAAAATTCATATCCAGCAGGATCCCCTCTCCGGGAATAATATAATCGGAGGGTTTCATCACAATGTTTTCGATCTGCTTCATCACATCATACTCATCCGGGGGCTCATTACCCTTGGCGGCCTTACTCCCAATGATTAGATCGGGCTTGAAAACCTCTTTCATATGAGCGGCTGGAAAATTGTTGTAGATACCTCCGTCATACATGATGTTGCCATCAATCAGAATGGGCCTGAAAACAAAAGGCACCGTCATGGAAGCCCTAACCGCCTGGGCAAGGTCACCGCTCCTGAATACAATCTCCTTACTATTACTGATATCTGCCCCGATACATAAGAAGGGAACAAACAGGCTGTCAAAATTGTAAGATGCTGCTGCGCTGGCCCTTGAAAAAATTTCCATGAAGGCAAAATCCATCAGATGGTTGGGAATGATACTCAGGGGTAAAATTGTTTTGGGAACTGTGTCCTTAATATCAATCCCAATATTCACCAGCTCGGGTCCAGGGTAGTCCTCCTTGAAATAGTATTTATCCTCCTCTCTCAGCTCCCCACTCATCCAGTATTTAAAATCATCGGAATCAATGATAGCAATCATCTCATCGGTGGTATACCCCATGGCATAGAGGCTCCCCACAATGGCACCCATTGAAGTTCCGCCGATATAATCAATGGGGATCCTGTTCTCCTCAAGTGCCTTAATCACCCCGATATGGGCCAGGCCTTTGGCTCCACCACCACTTAGAACCAGTCCAACCGACTGGGCTGCAACTCCAATACATATTGACAGAAGTGCCACTCCTGTAGCCCACTTTTTAAACATTCATCTATCTTTGTATTAAAGTTAATCCAAATATGATGAAGAAAATAAAGATTGCCCGACTACTTTGTGTAACGCTCATTTTTTCAATTGCACTATTTCCACTAAGGGGACAGTCGGCCGAAAAAGATCAGCTGATTAAAATAGAAACGATCCACGGGGAGATGATTGTCAAACTCTACCACCAGACGCCCGCTCACCGCGACAACATGATCAAGCTGATCAACGAAGGCTTTTATGACGGACAACTGTTTCACCGGGTAATTAAGGATTTCATGGTCCAGGGCGGCGATCCCCACTCTGTGGATGCCGACCGGGGACAGCGCCTGGGAACCGGCGGACCCGGGTACACCATTCCGGCAGAGTTCAACGACCAGCTCTTTCACAAAAAAGGGACCCTCTCTGCAGCCAGGATGGGAGACCAGGTTAATCCTGAAAAGGCATCATCCGGTTCTCAGTTTTACATCGTACAGGGGCGAGCTTATACACTCGAAATGCTTAAGATGATGGAAAAGGACCGGCCTAATGCTTTTACCCCGGAGGCTATTGAAGCCTATACTACTATTGGTGGAACTCCCCATCTTGACGGTGGCTATACTGTATTTGGCGAGGTGGTGAAAGGCCTGGAGGTAGTGGACAGGATCGCAGCGCAACAAACCGATTCAAACGACCGGCCCCTTGAAGATGTGGTCTATCACATTTCGCTTGTAAAGTAGTCCCCGGTTTTGTTATTTTTGTAGCTCAAATTCAAAAAGATATGCTCCAAAATATCGATAAAATCCTCGAGGAGGCCCGGCAATTTGAAGCCGGAACAAGGGAGGAGATCGAACAATTCAGAATTAAATACCTTGGAAAAAGGGGTGTGCTGACCGACCTGTTCAGTAGTTTCAAAACGGTTCCTGCTGAACAAAAAAAGGAATTCGGGCAGAAAATAAACCAGCTTAAAAGCTTTGTATCAGATAAGATCAATTCCCTTAGCCAGGCTATGGACGAGGAGAAAGGTGGAGGTGAAGCCTCAGACCTGTCCCTCCCCGGAGAACCCATGCAACTCGGTGCCAGGCATCCCATCAGCATTGTCCGAAACCAGATTATTGAAGTTTTCGGCAGACTTGGTTTTACCATCTCGGAAGGACCCGAGATTGAGGATGACTGGCATGTATTTTCTGCACTTAACTTCCCACCCGAACATCCGGCCAGGGATATGCAGGACACTTTCTTCATAGAGAAGGATCCCGATATCCTGCTTCGTACGCACACCTCCTCGGTACAGGTCCGTGTTATGGAAAACGCTCAACCACCCATTCGCACCATTTCACCTGGACGGGTCTTTCGCAATGAAGCCATTTCCGCCAGGGCTCACTGTATCTTTCACCAGGTAGAGGGACTTTACATTGATGAAAACGTCTCCTTTGCCGATCTGAAACAGACCCTGCTCTACTTTACAAGAGAGATGTTCGGACAGGAAGTTCAAATCAGGCTCCGTCCCTCATTTTTCCCATTCACCGAGCCCTCAGCCGAGATGGACATCAGCTGCCAGATCTGCGGGGGAAAGGGCTGCAATGTATGTAAATACACCGGCTGGCTTGAAATCCTTGGTTGCGGTATGGTTGATCCCAATGTACTTGATTTCAATAATATAGATTCAAACAAGTATACCGGCTTTGCATTCGGAATGGGTGTTGAGCGCATCGCCATGCTCAAATACCAGGTTAAAGACCTGCGTCTCTATTTCGAAAACGACATCCGTTTCCTGGAACAGTTCCGCGCTGCTTATTAACCACATCTTATATTTCCCCTCCATGTAATAGTATAAAAGGGGTATTCAGTCAGGAAGTGGTTATTTAACTGTGTTAAAAATGCCAGTTCTCTCCTGAACACCCCTTTTAAGCAGGATGGAGATGAATATCTCAAGTTGTGATTTGATCGCGCGGATGTTCCGGTCGCTCTAAGGGTAAGCCTCTGTAGATAACCAGGCTTCCCACCCAACCTCCACATAGCTTCTTGTATTACACAGGAGTGTTATACAGTGAGTTATTCCTCAATAATGATTTCGTAGTCGATGGGAAAGGCCTTGCTAAAGTTGGCCGATACGCCACAGTACCTGTCTTTGGAAAGGTTAACCGCCTTTTCCACACTTTTCATGGAAACATCCTTACCCTTAATCTTGTAGATCACCTTCATTCCCTCAAACCTCTTGGGATGATCTTCAGTCACATCACCCTCCACCTCAACGGTCAGAGACTCAATCTCCACCCTCATTTTTTGAAGTATGGATGCCACATCCATTCCTGTACATCCGGCAAGAGCTACCAGCATCAGAGGTTTAGGCCTTGGCCCTAAATTTTTACCCCCATGTTCCGCCGAGGTATCCAGGTAAATTTTGTGTCCGTCTACATCTGCTTCAAAGGAGAGATCATTCAGCCAGGTTGCCTTAATTGATTCTTTCTTCATATTTTAAATTTTTCAATTTATACTTACTTTTGAACTTCAACATTTTTCCATGATCCAAGACCCTGGTAATATTTCCTGCGATTCCTGTGTGATCAGGACCCACACCCTGTTTCGTCACCTCACTGATGAAGAGAGACAGGAGATCTTTTTAAACAAGATAACAGAAACCTATAAAAGAGGTTCTATTATCTACCAGGAAGGAGACCGGATGAAGGGTTTCTTCTGTGTTCAAAAAGGCATTGTAAAGATATACAAAACCGGCTTCGACGGAAAAGAACAGATCATTCGCTTTGCCCAGACCGGAGATATTATTGGTTACCGCTCGGTTGTAAGCAGCGAACCAGCCTGTACTACAAGTGAGGTGCTGGAGGATGGCCTTCTGTGCCATATCCCCGCAGATATCCTTTTGGCTCTGCTAAAAACCAACGGAGAGTTTGCCATAGAATTGATGAAACTTACCTGTAAGGAGCTGGGTGAAGCTAACAGCTACATTACAGATATCGCCCAGAAAACAGTAAAGGGGAGGCTGGCTGATATCCTTATCCACCTGGATGAGGAGTTTGCCAGTGATGAGGAGGGGATACTCAATATTTCACTGACAAGGGAGGAGCTATCCAACATTGTGGGTACGGCCACCGAATCGATCATCAGGTTACTATCCGAATTCAAAACCAAAAAACTGATTGAACTTTACGGAAGGAAAATAAAAATCCTGGACAAACCAGGATTAAAATACATAGCAGGATTGTAAGACAAGCTTACTGCACCAACTTGCTGATCACTATATGTGCCAGCAAACCACCAATAACAAGTCCCAGGCTTAATCCCATTAAAGAGTTGGTCTGAACCCCGGTAAATACAACTATTCCAAGAACAATTACTCCGATCAGGATGATCAGTAGTCCCGCATTTTTCAATAACTCTTTTAACATATCAGCTTGCGTGTAGATTCTATTCGCCACAAATATAATAAAATATCAGAATAATGAGTTTTGGCTGCTCCTATATTTACCCAGGTGTTCATAAGCATTTTCCGTGACCTCCCGGCCCCTGGCTGTACGTTTGATGTATCCCTGCATAATGAGAAAGGGTTCATATACTTCCTCAATGGTTCCAGCCTCTTCTCCCACTGCTGTAGCAATGGTATTCAATCCCACGGGTCCACCTTTAAACTTATCGATGATTGTTGAGAGTATCTTATTATCCATTTCATCCAGTCCCGACTGGTCAATGTTAAGTGCATTAAGACCATACCTCGTGATGTTCATATCGATGATCCCGCTCCCCTTTACCTGGGCAAAATCCCTGATCCGCCTGAGCAGCGAATTGGCGATCCTTGGTGTCCCCCTGCTCCTGGAGGCAATTTCAGCTGCAGCATCGGCTTCAATCTTCACTTTCAAAATTCCCGAAGAACGTTTTACAATTCCGGTAAGCACCTCTGTATCATAATATTCCAATAGAGACTTTATTCCGAAACGAGCACGTAGCGGTCCGGTAAGAAGACCCGACCGGGTGGTTGCCCCGATCAGGGTGAAGGGCTGCAGGGTCAACTGCACTGAACGCGCAGCCGGACCTTTGTCAATCATAATATCGATAAAGTAATCCTCCATGGCCGAATAGAGATACTCCTCCACAATGGGGGAGAGCCTGTGTATTTCGTCGATAAAAATCACATCACCCTCTTCAAGTCCTGTGAGCAGTCCGGCCAGGTCACCAGGTTTATCCAGTACCGGTCCCGAAGTAATCTTGATGCCCACCTCCATCTCATTTGCAATGATATATGCCAGTGTGGTCTTACCCAGTCCAGGAGGTCCGTGAAGTAAAACATGATCCAGTGCCTCATCCCTCAATTTTGCAGCCTCTACAAATACTTTCAGGTTCTCCACGATCTTCATCTGACCGTCAAAATTATTAAAATGGCTCGGTCTTAAACTGGCTTCAATCTCCAGTTCTTTCTCCGATAATTCTTTCCCCCTTATTTCAAATTCTTCTGCCATGAGCAGGTCAGCGTATTAATGTAACATCACTCTCCGGCAGCTTGATGCGCGTACCGTTGATCCTGAATTCAACATTGTCTTTGTAGGTAATAGTCATCAGCAAAGCTCCATTTTCATCATACTTTTTCCAGTTATTCTCCCTGATTCCCATTTCGTAATACTGCTCTTCTTTCAATACACCTGAGTAATAGTAGTACTTGTGGCGCTTATTAGGATTTCCCTGTGAATAGCCTCCCTCATATTTCAGTTTCCCGTTACCGTAGAAATAATTCCAAACCCCTTCCCGGAGCCCTATCACATAAGATCCCTTTTCTTCATGATCCCCCACATGGTATACCCACTCTCCATCTCTCTCCCCGCTAATATAGTCACCCTTCGCGAGTATATTTCCATAACGGTCATATTCGATAAACAAGCCATCTTCTCTTCCATTGAAATAACTCTCTTCTCTCCATGTGTTTCCATTGGGATAGTACCAGGTCCAGAGACCCTGGAAACGTCCCCTTTGAAACCTTCCCTTCTGCTCAATTCCTCCATTTATAAAGTAATAGGTCCACGAACCCGACTTTCTGTTATCCAGATAGTTACCGGTAGATCGTTTCTCCCCTGTAGGATAATAATCCGTCCAACCACGTATTTTCCTGCCCTGCTCATCAATGATTCCTTCACCAATTTTTTGTCCCAGTTCGTTATAGAGATACGCATTTTCAACCACCCCGGCTGTATCGTAAAACCGGTGGATTCCAACAGGAATTCCCTCTTTATATCCACCCGTAAAAACAAGCCTGCCATCTTGATCAAAAGTGCTTTTCATATCCAGCAATTCCCTCATATCCTCATCAAACTCCTCCATGATCTCACCCCGCTCGTACCTCATAGCCACCACAAGTTCTCCTCTCCCGTCAAATTCACGAAAATACCCGTGCAGCTGGTTATCAAGGTAGTGTTCCTCCTTCTTCATTCTCCCGTTTTCGTAGTACTCCCTGTAGGTTCCCTGCTTCCTGCCCTGCTGATCGGTTCGGTTAATTCTTTCCCTGTTTATCAGGTAGTTATTATTATATTCCATCACCGAAACCATCACACTGTCAGGACTGTACTCACGTGCCATCCCGTGCTTCCGGTTATTTTTGTAATAGATCATTTGCTTCAGCTCGCCGGTGGGATGATAGTAGAAGGAGTTTCCCTCCTTTTTACCGTTCACATAGAGCTCTTTGGAAATCATGACAGGCTGGCCCGGGTAAACCGGACTGTCGTACCGGTAGCGAATGGAAAAACCACTTTTTTCTCCAATTTTGTAAGAGATGCATTGTTGTAGTTCACCCGCCTGGTTATAAAAATTCCAGATACTGTCCAGGAGAAAATTGCTCCTTCTGCCTTCCGACTTTATTACCCCTGTCACATAATAGGTACGCCAGTATCCGTCTGGTTTTCCGTTTTTCATGGTCCCTTCAGTGGAAACCTGCCCGTTGGGGTAGTAAATCTGCACAAAAGTACTGTCTTTATTTTTTTCCTGACCAAAAGCAGGAATAAGCATTACCGCACTGAACAGTATAAACATGCAGGCTCTTACCTTACATCTGATTTTCATAAGCAATCTACAGATTCAATTGGCGGGAAATATCAAGCATTCTAACAATGGATCCCCTGGCCTGATCCATCAATTCCTGCTCCAAAGTTATCTCGGGAAGCTCATACTTCAAAGTATTGTATATCTTTTTCAATGTAATTAGCTTCATAAATGAACAATCATTACAGGCACAGGTAGAATCCTTGGGTGGTGCAGCAATAAAAAGTTTATCAGGGCTTGCTTTCCTCATCTGATGAAGAATACCCGATTCGGTTGCCACAATGTACCTATTTCCACTGTCCCGAATAGAATAATTTAGCAGTGAAGTGGTGGATCCGATGTGATCAGCCACAAGCAGTATGGGTTTTTCACACTCGGGATGGGCTATGATCTGTGCATCGGGATGCTCCTTTTTCAACTCAAGGATTCTCTCAAGGCTGAACTCTTCATGCACATGGCATGCTCCGTCCCATATCACCATCTCCCTGCCTGTTTCACTTCTTATATAGTTTCCCAGGTTCCTGTCAGGGGCAAAAATAATCTTTTCTTCTTCCGGCAGGCTTTTTATAATCTCAAGTGCGTTTGTGGAGGTACAGATAATATCGGTCAGGGACTTTATTTCCGCTGTAGTATTCACATAGGAGATCACCGTATGACCAGGATGTTTCTTTTTAAAAGCGGCAAAGGCTTCCGGCGGACATGACTCGGCCAGTGAGCAGCCTGCCATCAGGTCGGGGAGCAGTACCTTTTTTCCTGGAGCAAGAATTTTGGCTGTTTCAGCCATGAAATGAACACCGGCAAAAAGAATGATGTCAGCATCGGTTTTAGCAGCCTGCTGCGATAAACCCAGGCTATCTCCCACAAAGTCAGCAATATCCTGTACTTCAGCTTCCTGGTAAAAGTGTGCAAGAATGACTGCATTTTTCTCTCTTCTCATCCGGTTAATCTCTTCAACCGTATCGATGGATTTATCCACATCAATGTCAATAAATCCTTTCTTCTCTATACTTAGATTATTAACAATAGTCATAGTTACATATTTATAATAATACTTTAAATCTAATCTTAAATGATGATGTTATCCGGTTTATTCTGTTTTAAAAAAACAGAATATATCTTTGCAATTCTTGTTATTGAAACAATAGTCACACTATATTAACAATGATTTATATTGTTAAGTTCTGAATTTCCGTTTTTTAGAGAATCATTCAACAACTGTTAAGAGCCAGGTATATTTAAAAAATAGTATGATTGATCAAAGATAAAGACTGTTGACAATCTGTTAATCAAATCTGGCATTTATTGTAAAAAACGGGTGTTTTGGGAGGAACTGGGGATAATTGGGGTTTTATCAAAATGAATTAACAACAAATTAACGACCCTGTTGTTAAATAGAGTGCGCCAGAATGAAACAACAAATCATCATCCATCTTGAAAAAGATGGATATGAGGTATGTGATTTTGGAACAGATTCAGATGAAATTGTGGACCTGTGCCTGACCACCCCTAATGAAAGGGGCAGGCACCAGGGACTGATCAATAAAATACCATTATAGGATTATGTTATCCAATACCAGTAAATATGCGATCAGGGCTGTGATTTTCGTGGCTCTATTTGCTACCCCGGAAAAAAAGGCCGGGCTCAAGGAAATCTCCAAGGAGCTGGGTATTCCCTCCCCCTTCCTGGGCAAGATTTTGCAGATGCTGACACGGCATCAGATCCTGGATTCAGCAAAAGGGCCCAACGGGGGCTTCAGCCTGAAGAAGCCGGCTATTGATATTCCTCTCATAGAGATCATTGAAATTATTGATGGTCCGAATATTTTCAAGCAGTGCCTGATCCGGACTACAAACTGCAGTCACGATGCCCCCTGTTGCCTTCACGAGAAATATGCTCCCTACAGCAACGGAATGAGAAACCTTCTTCTCACCGAATCTGTTGCCAACCTGGCATCTGAGTACAGAAAAGGGAATGAAAAGATCATGCTCTGATCTTGCGGTATATCGTATAGACAGTGTATGCGCCCACCAGTCCTGTTAAATTTGCTACCAGGTCGAGCCATTCGGCGGAACGTGTAGCCACCACCGTTGCCTGCAACACCTCCATCAATGTGCTGAGTGTGAAAATCAAAAAAAGAAGAAATAACTCTTTGCTGAAGCATTTTTGTTGACACCGTCTTTCGAGAAGCGCCACCAGTCCGAAAGTACCATACATCCCTACATGGACAATTTTATCAAGGAAACTGATGTCGAAAAGGCGTGATTCAGGCATGGTGCTGCTCGGAATAAGGCTGAGCAATACAATAAAACCAGCAAGAAGAATGGAAAATTTGTATTGGATGAAGTACTTTAGCATGTTAAGCCCTGCTGACATAAGCACAAAGATGAAAAATATTTCTTTATGAGACTGGATGAACTTCTTTATTTTCTTGGAAAAGAGAAAATTGAAACCTGGTTCGACCTCGGACTATTCATGGATCGCTTCAGGGAGGAACGGGCCTATCCGCCAGTTGTGAACAAGGGTGGTTTTGATGATTATAAGGAGAAGCTGAGAAAGGGAGGCGTTGCCTTTATAAGCTTTCACTATATGGTGGACGGGGTAACTGTTGAGGTGAATAAGTATGCATCCCTCCTTCAGAAGAATATCCCCGGAATTCCCGTGCACCTGGTGGCGGGGGAGATCCATCTGAAAACGGACGGTCTAATTAGTAGTGATTTCTCTCAGCATGTAATTCCGGAGATGGCTGGATTTGACCAGTGGGAGCTGTACAGGGACCTCTATTTTAAACGGCTCGAACGGGGCAGTGAAACCTACAATCTCCTGATCAGGAAGTTGTGGGATCAAACCATGCTAATCGTGGAAAAACTGGGCAGGGTTGTGGAAGAGAACGGGATCAACCTTCTCTACCTGGTGAATATATGTTCCAATCCGGGAAATGTTGCTGCTGCCCTGGCAGCAGTGTTGCTGTCGGAGTTTTTAAAGATCCCCGTGATCAATAATACCCACGATTTTTACTGGGAAGGAGGCATGGACTCTTTCCGCAGGGAGAGTTCCGGCACTTCTGCAGGCCCACGCGATTTTTTCTTTACCAACTCTCACCTGGGAGAGGTGTTTTCCATCATTGAGATGCTCTATCCCTGGCAGTCAAGGGCCTGGATAAATGTGAATATCAACAGGGATCAGTCCACGCATGTTATCAGGACCAACGGGCACAACCCCTCCAACGTGATGCAGATCGGAACGGCTGTGGATACCTCCCTCTACACAAAAAATGATAAGCGGAAGAATATCAACACCTTTATCCAGGTGGAAAAAATCCTCTCCCGGTATACCGAAAAACTGGTGAGCTATACGGTCGAAGATGTATTGTCGGGCGGATTAGTGGCGGAGCACAATCCCCGCCCGATCCTGGTGGGGGCAAGGACCGCCCCGGTGGACCGGTTTATTGCTGAAAATATTATACTGCTTCAACCCACACGAATCATCTCCAGGAAGAGGATAGAAACCTCTTTTAACCTGTTGATAAAGGTATTCGAACACCCCGAGATGATTCTGCGGTTTAAGAAAACAGCACACCTGAAAATCACCCTTCTGATTACCGGTCCCATTGCCGCAGGTCATCATAATTACCTCAGGAGCCTGCTAAAGCGCTTCAGTGAACTGCTCGAGCAAACCGGCGAATTGAAAAACCGCATTTACCTGGCCCTCCTGTTCGGTGAACTTGACAGGGAAACCTTTAAGGAACGGTTTTCACTTCCGGTGGGGATTGCTGAAATGTATAATATTGCTTCCCTTGTACTCCTGCCCAGCAAGACTGAAGGAAGGGGCCTTCCTATCATAGAGGCCACCGCATGCGGCACCCCTATTTTTTGCAGGCGCTACGAGCCCGAAACCGTATATTCGGAGGTCATTGGTGAACACCTGGAGGAGAAGGACAGGCTTAAGGTTTTGGAATTCAAGGGAAAAAGGATTAGCAGTTCCATCGTTGAAAAAATTATTGACCGGGTCTTTTTTCCCAATCGCTATACCGAGGAGATCTGGCATAACCGCAGGGTAGTGAATAAGCGTTACAGCCTGGATGCACTCAGCGATGATATCCATGAGATTCTGGTCAGGCTCCATCAGCAGCTTGCAGGAAATGAAAAAATTACCAGGATCGTTGAGGAGACTCTGGATGATTACCGGGAGATGGTTGGGTTTAGGAGTGATGATCTGGATCAACTGCTGGATACACGAAACAGGCATTATCTTCCCGGTTACAGCCGGCTCTCATTTATGCTGATGTTGAAATCGTTAATCGATCCCAGCCATTTCAGGGTTGAGCAGCAAATGATCCGTGGAATGGCCTTTCATTTTGCCAGGTCCATAATCAAAAATGATGCGGATGTTTCATTTGTACCGGAACAGATGATCAACAGGTTTTACAATGCGGTGGAGACCCTGTTTGAGTACCGGGATGGAGAAGTTGCTATTCAGCACGACCACTCCATGTCGTACCGCCACAGGAACAAGAACCATTATCCTTACCAGGATTACACTTTCCAGGAGCTGACCGGACTGATCAATTTACTCTATATCAGAATTGTCCAACCCACCCCCCTGAACAAGGTGGATCTCAGTCCGCAGTTTTTCACCGACTGGAACCTGGCACTGCTCCAGCTTACCGGGAGTTCCTTTCCTGCCATTGACGATCGCAAAAGGCTGATAGAGAGACTTAAATCCAATCTTCCCATCGCCTATTTCCCCGGGGCCTACATCATGTATGAGCTTGAATTTTTTGCCCTTCAGTCGATTCGTACCAGGATGAATATTCCGCTGGAGGAATCTGTGACAAGGGAATTTATGGAGGAGAAGGCGGGAGCGATACAGCCGGTCTATATTTTTGCCCAGGAGAAAAATCTTGGAAAACAGCTGAACAAGGATGAGATCACCGAGTATATCACCAATGGAAAATCGGAGGAGCTACGGCTGCTTTATGAATTTGGTGTGATCCGTATTGTACGGACCAAGCAGGTGTGTGTGGGCATCCATTTTCCACAGCTTGGATCAAAGGCACTGAAAGTTCTTCGCGGCATCAGGGATAGGAAGGGATATATACTTACCAACCGCAGTAATGCAGCCATGATGACAGATATGGTGGACATGGACCGGTTTCAGATTGGGAAAGTGGTGAGCCCGTATACTGCAAGCATCATGGGTATTCCGCTGTCCAGCGGATATATCCAGTTTGTTCCCGCCGGGGTCCGGGCCAGCCTCTCATATCCTTCACCGGTACAGACAGCAAAGGATTTTGAGAAGGCGCTGAAGAGCCCACTGTTCAGGTCACTGAAAAAGAGGCTGGGTGAAGAGAAGGTCCTGGCTGCCATCAGGGAGGATGCGCTTCACCGGGGCAGCCCGGTAATGCATGTCCTTGAATCGCTTGATAATTCCAGGGAGAAGAACGAAGAGGTGGACTATGAGTTTGTAAGCGGTGTTCATGAAGACGGGATGCCATACAACGGCGCGCTTGCAAAGATTAATTTTGGGGAGAATCGTTGGGATTTTGAGGCTGTTTCGTCGGGCGACAAACCTAAAACCGTGCTTCAGTTTGTGCGGGCATTTAACAGGAAATCGGCAAGGAAGGCCAGGATCGCCTGGAACGGGGGTTATATCCTGAATCCCGAACTGGTCGGGAAACTGGGACTGCCCGAAACCTACATCGGATCACCGCTGGGTCTGATCATCTCGGGAGGGGAGATGCTTTGTCCGCCCCTGTTTAATAAGCCGGCACTGCTGGTACAGCAGGATGGATCGATCGATATCAGGAGGGTATCGTGCACGGCAGGATTACAGATCACAATCGGGGAGAGGAAGATCTCTTTTTCGGCGGCGGACCGGAATCCAGGGGATGATGGAAGGGATCTGGCCTTTTATGATCTGTTATGGCCGGGTGACCATATTGATGGTGGGGGCCGCATCATTGTACGCCTGGCCGGGAACACGATCAAGGAGATATACCATTCGGAAGCAGGAGAGCAGGTTTCGATTATTCCGGTTGGACTAACCCTTGCTTTTTCCGGGGAACAGTTTCCGGGTGAGCTTAAGGAGGGAGATACCATAGAGTTGATGGTTCCCGGTTTTGAAAATGTGGCTCACGCAGTGGAGGCCGGACCTCTCCTGCTGGAAAAGGGAGAGAAGGCAATTAACATGAAGGAAGAGGGATGGCTTTCCAGTCACTCCATCAGGACCCAGGCAGCCAGGATCGACTATACAGCCATGCGCGGACCAAAAATTGCTGTTGGCGTAAATGCTTCCGGTGAGCTGGCAGTGTTGACTGTTAATGGCCGGATCAGGGAGTCGGTGGGGGCCACTCATGACGATATGGCTACAGTTTTAAGGAGGCACGGGATGGAGAAGGCAATGGGTTTTGACCCCGGTGGCAGCAGCACACTGGTGGTAGGAGATCGCATACTCAATATTTCACCCTACAACAGCAACTATATGTTGGGCGAATATTCACTTCCTCCCGAACCCAGGGCTGTCTCCAATGCCATTATCGGTTTCATTGAGGAATAAAGCGGTGGGAGGTCTTTACATTCATATTCCATTTTGCAGACAGGCCTGCAGGTATTGCGACTTCTATTTCACGGTTAGCCATCACGACCAGGACCAGTTCACGGAGAGCCTGCTGAAAGAGCTTGAGATGAGGGCTTCTGAACAGGATAAAGTGCCGCTGGAGACCCTTTACCTGGGGGGAGGAACCCCTTCCCTGCTTAGCCCGGTCAACCTTGAACGAATTGTGGATTTGGTGAGGCGGCGCTACCGGTTTGCTGATTCTCCGGAGATCACCATCGAATGTAACCCGGACGATCTGGGAGCTGGACAGCTCAGCATTCTCCGGGAGCTGGGATTTAACCGCATTAGCTTGGGGATCCAGTCCTTCAGAGAGGAGGAGCTGGATTTAATGCGTCGGTCACACAATGCACAACAGGCTGTCAGTGCAGTTCATGATGCTTCTTCAGCCGGATTTGATAACATCACCGTGGATCTTATATACGGGATCCCCGGTCAGACTGCGGATGACTGGCTGGAGAATATTAAGAGGGTTCTGGTTCTTCCCGTGAACCATATTTCAGCCTATCACCTCACTTTTGAACCTGGAACTGTGTTTGATCACTGGAGGAAGAAAGGGAGGATTGTGCCGGTACCTGAGGAGGAGAGCGTCAGGATGTACCGCCTGCTGAGAGAGGAGCTGACCGGAGCAGGGTATGAACATTATGAAATATCCAATTTTGCGAAAGAGGGATGGCGCTCGCGCCACAACCAGCTCTACTGGTCGGGCCGCCCCTACCTTGGATTTGGCCCCTCGGCCCACTCCTTTAGCGGAACAAGCCGTTACTGGAATGTGGCTTCGCTGAAGCAGTATATGCTTTGCCTGCAGGAAGGAGAAGCGGTGAGCGAAAAGGAAGAGCTGACGGAAAA
Source organism: Bacteroidota bacterium (assembly GCA_024244665.1). Next base: position 80,339 of record JAAEOI010000061.1, read on the forward strand.
AGAGCTCTATCATGACTACCTGATCACCTCTTTGAGGACCTGTGAGGGTGCGGATATTGCTGTGATCCTGGATCGCTTCGGAGAAGTTGTCCGGAACCATTTCTTTGGGAAATCAGGGCACTTCATAAGGGATGGCCTGCTGGTTGAACAGGAGGGAAGAGTGGCCATTGAGCCTGACAGCTGGCTAGTGGCCGATCACATCATGAGGGAACTGTTTCTTGAGATAATGTAGGCGTGGCTGATGGCCAGTTCTTCCGGGCTGTAGGCAGAAAATTCGGGATGGATTTTTACTTTTCGAAGATCCTCCAGGCTCCCCTCCCTGGTCTCCTCCAGGCTCACAGGAAGACCTGTTTCACGGTACATTTCCAGGTAATCACGGTGGCGCATTCGGTTTTGCGGCTGGATGGTATTATCAAGGATTCTCCATCTCTTTTTACTGAATTTCAAGAAATTATAGATGCTTATGCGGGAGTCAAAATGGGCAAAATGATCTGACATATCAATGAAGTGGCTCATTACCCCGGCAGGTTGCAATACCCTTTTGAACTCCAGCAGGATCGCCTTCAGGACCTCCCCGGGAATGTGTTCAAAGGTGTTGTTGGAACAGATGAAATCCACCGATTCCTTTTCCAGGGAAAGATTCCCTGCATCCCCAACCAAGGGAGTCAGGCCGATCAGGCTATTGATCTCCTCCCTGTTGCAGGCCCATGGCTTACCGAGCAGCTTCATCAGCAGCTGCCATCGCTCCTGATCGATAACGTCCAGCAAGTCATCCAGCAGGCCACGCTCCTTCCACTCCCTGAATTTCCGGATGGTGTTCAGCTGGGTTTGACAGGTCATCCATTGTTGTATATCCACTGAGACTACCCTTCCCGATCCGGTGAGGTAAAAGAGGATGGGGATCACCGGGTACCACCCGGTACCAAGTTCAAGAATGGTTCTGTCCTCCTGCCTTCCCTCACTCTCCATGAGGTAGCAGAAGTGGTCACGTGCATGCCCGATTTTCAGATCGAAGTGCTCATCGGTAAGGTGAACGCCACCGGTCACATTTTTTTGAAAAAAGTAATTGATCTTCTGTGAAGCAGGAAGATAGGAGATAACTTTCTGGACAACAGCTTTTATGATCCATTTGGAAATCATTGGGGTGCCCCTGCTGCATTAAGGGCCAGTGTGATCAGTTCTTCAAGTTTCTCTTTCAGCGTGTCGAAGCTGAAATATTTCGTTCCCAGTTCAAAATTGTGTTCGACCATTTCCCTGGCAAGTTCGGGTTTGTGGATCACATCGGTCATGGCCTGTACCGATTCGTCGGACAGCTTGCCATGTTCGATCATTACCGTCCTGAACCCCTTGTTGCCGATATCCGGCATGTATACCGGTTCGTAGTTGTTGACAAAAACCGGCCGTTTGGCCAGTACTGCTTCCACAAAGGCATTCCCAAATCCTTCATAGGTGCTGAAGTAGGTACAGGCCGTGGCCCGGGCATAGGCATCTGAAAGTGAGAAACGGACCTCTCCGTTTCCAGAAAGCCCTTTGTTGTGGAAAAGGTGGTAGGCAAAGCTTACCTGCTCACCCAGTTTCAGTTCATGAATCTGGTTCACCAGTTCATTGTAATATGCGCTTCCGGCATCGTCAGCGTAGTTTCCGGTAATGACCAGCTTAACTCTTTTATCATCCAGTTTATGGATCAGGTCGATGGCTGTCTCTATCCCTTTTCGTCTGACAATCCTCGTGATCTGGTATAGGAACAGGTCATCATCACTGAAGCCCAGGTGTTTTGCCAGTTTTTCATTTTTTTCGTTCCGGGCACCAAAGGGAAGGCTGAAATCCATAACGTTGGGAACGTTCACTGCAGTCCTGCCAAAGCGGTCCTGGAGGGTGTTTGCTGCATGGGTATTGATTACTGCGTGAACCGAACTGGGAGCCCGAAGGGGGAATACCTCTTCAACAAAGTCATTGATCTCCCGGTGAGGTGAGAGGTAGCGGTCGCCCCTCTCCCATCCAAAGTCGTGGTCGTGTGTAATGGTGGGGATACCCGATTTCTGCACAGCTTTGTTTATGGCAAGTCCCATCTCAAGGTGGGAGGGGAGGGCTGATGCATTCTCCGAAATGATCAGTTCAATTTTTCGCTCCGAGATCCAGGCAAGGATCTTTTTATAAATCACCTTTGAATAGAGGTTGAGGTGTTCGATCAGCTCTTCCGGGTCGGTTTCGGGATAGAAGAAGGCTTTCTTCTGGCTCCAGAAACTTTCGGGTGAGAAGAATGACATTTCAGGAACAAGAGTTTCTGTTTCCGGGTTCATGGGTCTCTCCTGGAACTGACCCGAAAGGGTGAATACGTTGTGTCCCATGGATGTGAGTACCCGGATCCATTTTTCGGTCTCCAGTGCCACACCATCCACACCCCCAATGCGCCCGATGATAATTCCGATGTTCATGCCGTCCTTGTTGCTAATTAAGAACGAATGATACGTTGCCAATCAGGCTCTCCTCCGAATAGAGCTCCACAATGTGTTCACCCGGTACAATCTCACCGTCGTTGATCCAGAATATGGAAATGGGAAGGTCTGTATTTTCATAGGTGATAACCCTGGATGCAGTGGCAGGAATCTGCTCACCGTTGAACTCAATCATCTCCAGTTCAGGAGAGCCCAGTACCACCTGGTCGGGTCGGATGATGCGCAGGGAGATGGTTTTGTCGCCTGCCGGGGCCACTTTATTGGCTCTTAATACGAAATCGACTCTCAGCTTGGTGGTGGTACGGATCCTGTTGGTCTCTTTATCACGTTTATTCAGAAGGACCAGGTTGATATTGGAAGCCTGCAGGGCGGTGGCCAGGTTTTTAATCTCCTCCAGCTGGCTCTTATCTTTCTCTAATTGATCCTTTTCGGTGGTCAGACGCCGTTCAGTATTTTTCAGCTGTTTATTTTCGGCCAGGAGCTCCTGGTTCTGCAGGTTCAGTGAGTCGATCTGTACAATGTAGCTTCGCAGGACAGTGCGAATGGTCTCCATCTCTTTCCTGTACATCCTGATTTTATAGGCATCATCTTTTTGGATAGCAATCAGGCGGTCGATCTTCTCCTGCTGCATCTTCATGTCGGCCTGCAATTCAAGATTGCTGGTCTCAAGAGTGTCATACCTGAAATAGATATTTCTCAATTCACCCTCCAGGGAATCCTTTTCCATCCTGAAAAATTCAGTTTTTTCGGCCAGGTCGGCCGATACCAGGTTCAGGTTTTTCCGGGTATCCAGAAACAAATAAATGGCTACTGCCAGGATCACCACCAGCAGACCAAGGATTCCATAAAGCACACCTGTATTTAATTTGTTTTCTCCCATTTCTTATTCAATTGAACAGTATGAATATGCAAATATAAACTTCACAAATATACACATTACTAAACAGGTTTCGAGTTCACCTCTTCGATGGTAATGATGTTATTTACAATGGCGTATACCGTCAGGCCGGAAACCGATTTAATCCCCAGTTTCTGAATGATGTTTTTACGGTGGGTAATTACAGTATGTGCCGACAAGAAGAGCTCTTCGGCAATCCTTTTATTGGTGTATCCCAGCGATACCAGTCTGACAATTGTCGTTTCTCTGGGGGATAGGGATGAAGCACCGGATTCGCCTGGCCTCTCCGGCCTGGTTTCCAGCAGGTCACCGATCTTTTTAATAATCTCCTCCTTGCTGTCGCCCGTGTCAATGGTCTGTTGGCCGTCGATGATGGTCCCCTTCTGGTTGCTGGTGAGCAGAATGGTTCTTTCTGAAAGTCCCCCCGTGATGAACAGTTCGGTCGATTGATCGAAAAGGGACTGGCTGATGACCAGGAGACCGGACCCGGGTTGCTGCATGAATTTCATCATCGGAGACACCGAATTAAATTCCCTGATTACAATAACACCCGGCATCCGGTTCAGAATCGTCACCAGCCCCTTACGAAGCAGGTAGGATTCAACAGCCACTATAATACCTATCCGGTTCATCTCTCCTCTCCCCTGGTTATTATCTGCTGTTCCAGCTCAACAACCCTGGGAATCAGCACTTTATCCTCCATGTCTGCATGATCCACAAGGTCCTTTACCAGATCGGCCAGTTCGCGAAGCACCCTCAGGCAGAGCTGCTGGTCCTCCAGCGGGGGAAGGTACTTGATAATCAGCCTGGAGAGGTTTTCCAGGCTATATTCGAGCCGGTCGTGCTCCTGGGCAAATTTGCCAATGGAGTACTCTTTCAGGCGATTGATGAAGGCCGGGTCGGGTTGTTGACAGAGCGACTGTTTTTCAAGCTCCAGGATGTAGGGCAGAACCTCGTTCTCCTCCTGGGAGAGATGAATCATGAAATCCTGTTTATAATCATCAAAGAAGCCGGAGAGCAGGCTGACCTCCTTTTTTGAGAGTTCCGGCTGACTAAGAAGTTGACTGATCATTTTTTCGACCCGCGGGATGGCCACACTAAGATAGTAGGAGTGTGTTGCCCTGAGATAGCTTACCATCGATTCCAGTGGGAAATGGGCCAGGTCTTCACGCGGGATGTCATCCTGATCCAGGTAAGCATTGGCGATCTCCAGGAAAAAGTCGGGATCGACTCCGTGGGTACGGCACACTTCATCCACGTTCATTTCACCAAAACCCAGCCTGATGTTGAAACGGGCGAAGAGGGGCAGCAGCCTGTTGTTTTCTAGGACCGCCCTGCACATGGCCATCTTTTTACTGATCATTTTCTTTCGTTTCAGGGTTTATATCTTTTTCATGACCCCTCCTCCTGGTGAATTGGCCGGGCTGCATGGCCTGGTCTGAACTCAAACTGGAGGGTGATGTGGTTGATATTAAAGTTTTCGCTCAGGAGGGCATCAATCTCCGCCCGGATATGATCCACCTGGCTCAGCTTTAAATCTTTGGCAAGTTCCACATGGGCTTCCATGTGTACCTGCTGGTCGGTAATCATCCAGGCGTGGATGTGGTGCATATTGTTCACATCCGGGAGTGCCTCCACCCGCTTGCGGATCATCTCCAGGTCCAGGTGTTCGGGAGCAGACTGCATCAGGATATCAAGCGCCTCCTTGAGAATGACAAAGGCTTCCCGGATAATGTAGAGGGAGATCACTCCGGTGATCAGGGGGTCGATCCAGTGAATATTCAGGAAACGGATCAGCACCCCGCCGATAACAACAAGGAACGAGGTAAGGGCATCTCCCACCATGTGCACATATGCGGCCCTGACATTGATGCTTTTGTGAGCATCTTTTTTAAGGATGGATGCAGCAAGAATATTTGCAAGTAAGCCGATCATGGCCACCACGATCATGATGATGGAGTTGATCTCCCGCTCATCATAGAGCCTTTTGTAGCCTTCCCGGATCAGGAAAACACTCATCACGATAAGGATCACGGCATTCAGGAGCGCTGCAAGAATCTCAATCCGTTTGTACCCAAAGGTTTTTTTTGGATTGGCATCCCGTTTCCCAATACGGATTGCCATGTAAGCAATGAATGTTGCAAAGGTGTCGCCCAGGTTATGGAGTGCATCCGAGAGAAGGGCGACGCTTCCCGAGAGGATGCTTCCGGCAATCTCCACTATGGTAATTACCAGATTCAGGAAGGTAGCTGTCAGCAGGTTTTTGTCATTCACCGGGTGGTGGTGGTGATGCCTTTGTTTTTTGGTGGTATGTTGCTCCCGGACCATATCAGAGAAACATCAGCAGACTTAATGCCATAACTGCCATACCGCCAAGGAAACCGTACACAGCGTGGTGTGGGAGCCCGTATTCACGGGCTGTGGGAAGGAGTTCATCAATGGAGATGAAGACCATGATGCCTGCCACGCTGGCAAAGATAAAGCCAAAGAGGGTGTCACTGAGAAAGGGCATGAGAATAAACCATGCCAGTAGTGCTCCCACCGGTTCGGCCAGGCCCGAGAGAAAGGAGAGGTAGAATCCTTTTCGTTTGCTGCCCGTTCCGTATGAGATGGGAATGGAGACGGCGATCCCTTCCGGGATGTTGTGAATGGCAATGGCCAGGGCAATGGGGATGGCGATGGATGTGTCGCTCATGCCTACCATGAAAGTGGCGATCCCCTCCGGAAAATTGTGAATGGCAATGGCCAGGGCAGTGAAGAGACCCATCCGGACCAGTTTGGGATCTCTCTTATCTTTTTTACCCATATCCTCCACACGCCTTACCTCGTGAGGGTTTTCGCAGGAAGGAATCAGGCGGTCGATAAGCGCAATGATCAGGATCCCGGCAAAAAAGGCCAGGACGGCATACAAGGAAGCAAGCTTTTCCCCAAAATCGGGAACCATTGATTCCCGGGCTTTCTGAAGAATCTCAACAAAGGAGACATAGATCATAACTCCTGCTGAGAAACCGAGGCTCACAGAGAGAAAGCGGGTATTGGTGCTTTTGGTAAAAAAGGCAAGGGCACTTCCAATACCGGTTGAGAGGCCGGCAAACAGGGTTAATCCAAAAGCAAACCAGAAATTCCCTGATTCCATGCTCACTTCTTTTTATCGGTCTTTTTGGGTCTCTTGGGAATGGGTGTCTGGTTGAAGTAGCGGGGTTTCATTTTTGTCCATACGATCATTGCAACGCCGGCAAAGATAAAGGGCAGACTGAGCCACTGTCCCATATTGAGGGTCATTCCGGATTCAAATCCAACCTGGTCGTTCTTTACAAATTCGATGAAAAAGCGTGCGGTAAAGAGCAGGATCATGAAAACCCCGAAGATATAACCGTCCCGGACCTTCGTGTAAAGCTTCCTGTAGAAGGTGAACAGAACAGTAAATATCAGGATATAACTGAGCGCTTCATAGAGTTGAGTGGGGTGGCTCGCAACCGTGGGAAGCAGTGCGCCTGTATTGGGATCGTATATTTTATCACGGACAAATTCAAAACCCCAGGGAAGATTGGTGGGGCCGCCGTAGATTTCTGAATTAAACAGGTTTCCCAGGCGGATGAAGGCACCGCCAAGGGCCACCACAATCACAATCCTGTCGATGAGCCACAGAAAGGAAAGCTTATGTTTCCGGATATAGAGCCACAGAGAGATCAGGATTCCGATGGCTGCGCCATGACTGGCCAGTCCGCCTCTCCAGATCTTCAGGATCTCCACCGGGTTTTTGAGGAAGTATTCGGGTTCATAGAATAAACAGTGACCGAGCCTGGCCCCGACTACGGTTCCGATGGCAATGTAGATGAGTAATTGATCCAGCATCTCGGCAGTTAGTCGGTCCGTGGCCAGGAAACGGGTAAAGACCAGGTATCCTGAAAGGAAGGCAGAAGCAAACAGCAGACCGTACCAGCGAATGCTCAATTGGCCTATGCTGAAAATCTCCGGATCCACGTTCCAGGTTATTACGTCGAATATCATGAGTATGGAAGATTTATCTGATTAAGTTACAAATATAATAACATTCCGGCGGTTTCACCTGTAGCATATATCTTTGTATGTTTGCATAAAAGTTGAAAACAGTGTCATTCAGAGCAGCAATTCTTTTCATTATAACTATCGTGGCCTGGGGCTGCGCCCAGCAGGGGTCACCGACCGGTGGTCCCAGGGATGAAGATCCACCAATGGTCATGGAAAGTGAACCACCCAACTATTCCACCCGCTTTGAGGCAAAAAAGATCCATATCATATTTGATGAATACATCGTGCTCGACAATGTGAACCAGGAATTGGTGGTCTCCCCCCCTATGGAGGAGAAGCCGAGGGTTAAGCTGAAGGGAAAGGCCCTGGTCATTGAATTCGAGGAGGAACTGAAGGACAGCACCACCTACACCTTTAACTTTGGAGGCGCCATCAAGGATCTCCATGAAGGGAACAAATTGCTCAATTTCGAGTATGTATTCTCCACCGGTGATGTTCTTGATTCCCTGTCGGTAAGGGGGACGCTGAAATATGCAGAGGATCTTACCATTCCGGAGGATCCTATTACGATCATGCTTTATGAGGACCTCAGGGATTCGGTTCCGCTGACCGATATTCCGCTTTACGTGGGCAGATCGAACGATAGCGGGGTATTCAGTGTCAACAACCTGAAGGCTGACACATTTAAGGTTTTTGCCTTGAAGGACGGGAACTACAACCTGCTGTTCGACCTTCCTACAGAGGAAATTGCCTTCCTGGATTCGAGCCTGATTGTGGATGCGGAGTTTATCAGGAGCATCGTAGAGACGGGAGAGGCCGGTTCTCCTGCAGATTCTGCTGATCTGAATGCTGCTCCTCAGTTTGTGGTGGTGGATAACATCGATGAGTTGAACGATTCCACATCCTTCGAAGCCGACACAAGCGGTATGGTGCAGGACACGCTTTTTCCGGAGCCCGATTACAACTCGATTTATATTGACCTGGTTCTGTTTGCGGAGGAGGTAGAAACTCAATACATTACCGAGGAGCAAAGGGAAGATCCCAGGAAGATCCTTTTTGCCTTTGCCCGGCCCTTAACCGACAGTTTCAGCTACAGGTTCCTGACTGCCGGATCCTCCGGGTCCATAGAGTACCTCGAGGTATTTTCGGCCAAAAGGGATTCGCTCACTCTCTGGCTCAGGGATTCGACTGATTTCCGTAACGACTCCCTGGCCCTGGAGCTGAACTATACTGTAAAGGACACCACCAATCTCTTTGTGACCCAGACCGATACCCTGTTGATGACCTACAGGGAAAAGAAGAGTAAAAAGAAAAAGGGAGAGGTCCCGGAAGAGGAGAAGCTTACCATCTCCACCCTCAGGGTCAATGGCGAACTGGATCTGAACACCAACCTGAAACTGAACTTCAATGTACCCCTGGAGGGTTTCCGGGATTCCCTGGTTCACCTCTGGCAGATTCCCGATTCGGTGGAAGTTCCTCTTCCTTTCCATACCAGGGCCGATACCCTTGTACCCACCATCGCCTGGATCGATGCGGACTGGGAGTCATACTCTAACTATCACTTGCAGCTTCTGCCGGGAGCCCTTTACTCCATTTATGAGCTGGCCCATGACACACTCGACCTGGCCTTCCGTACCAGGGATATTGAGTATTACGGTCAGATCCTACTGACCCTGGAGAAAGTTTCCAATCCGGTTATTATTCAGCTGACCAGCAAGGACCAGGTGATGAGACAACAAATAGTTTATAAGAGCGGGCTTTATACTTTCAGTTACCTGTCTCCAAAGGATTATGGGTTTAAAATCATTCACGATCTGAATGATAATGGAAAGTGGGATACGGGGAATTACCTTAAGAAGCAGCAGCCCGAACCAGTGGAGATCCTGCCCAGAACCATTACGGTCAGGTCCAACTGGGACCATGACGTGCTCATTGTCCTTGAGAAATAGAGCTTACTTATACTGGCTGTCAAGCTGTTTCCAGCTCAGTGCGGCAGCACCCAGCACGGCGATGTTTTTGTGGAGCAGGGCTGAGGGAAGGATCTGGATCTTATTCCTGTAAATGGGGAGCAGGTGCTCCTCCATGGATTTAATAGTAGGCTCCATAATCCATTGACCCGCTTTGGCCAGACCGCCGAAAAGGAATATTTTGGCAGGACTGATATGGGCGACTGAATCGGCCAGGCTCCTTCCCAGCAAGAATCCGGTTCTTTCAAAAGCCTTGATGGCAATGGAATCACCCTCTTCGGCCAGGGCCGTGATCAGCTTTGGTTTAAGTTTGGAGAAAGGGATTTTCCGGAAAGCGCTCTCCACGTTCTCCTCTGCCAGCAGTTCAAAGACGGTCCTTTTGATCCCGGTGGCAGAGACATAGGTCTCCAGGCATCCCCGTTTACCACAACCGCACTGTCGGCCGTTATCCACAGCCCTTACATGTCCCAGTTCCCCGGCAAAGCCGTCATGTCCATAGATCAGCTCACCATTGACCACCAGTCCGCTTCCCAGCCCGGTTCCCAATGTGATCATGATAAAATTCTTAATTCCCTTTGCATCCCCGAACAGCATCTCCCCCAGGGCTGCAGCATTGGCATCATTGGTAACCAAAGCCGGGAGGCCGAACTGCTTTTCCATGAGTTCAACAAAGGGAATGATCCCTTTCCATGTCAGGTTGGGTGCATGTTCAATGGTGCCCGAGTAGAAGTTCCCGTTGGGAGCTCCAACACCGATCCCGCGCAGATGCACATTTTTGTCCATCTGTTGAATACGTTGTTCAATGTGGCTGTGAATATCCACAATGAACGCTTCAATGGTTTCATGTTCGGTGGTTCTGACCTCATCTTCAAGATGAATAGTTCCGTTTCTGTCCACCAGTCCCAGCTTGGTGAATGTGCCCCCAATATCTATTCCCAATACTACTTCCTTGCTCATGGATCAGCTTTCCTTTGATAAAATCCATCAAAAATACTAAATATCAGCTGATTTCGTTAAATTCGCTGGTACAACAAAAGCATTTAGCATGACCAATTTCATTGTTCCCGTTGATTTTTCAGTGGATTCCCTGAAAGGGCTGGATTGGGCGATTCTGTTCTCTCAGAAACGGCCTGTGAACATCCAGCTGGTATACGTGCTTTCCAACAGCACTAATTTCCAGCCCAGTGTAGTGGACCAGGAACACAAATACGCACAGGTGGAGTTTGAGAAACTTCTAAAGGAGTATCAGCCCAGATTGGGAAAGAGTTCCAAAATCAGGTTCATTATTAAAAAGGGAAAAGTATACCGGGAGGTGGTTAACCAGGTGGAGTCTTACAAAAATGCTGTGGTTTCGGCCTCCACTCACGGGGCCTCCGGTTTTGAGGAGCTATTTATAGGTAGTAACGCCCTGAAAATTATTGCCGCCACTCAGCAACCGGTTTTTACCCTTCGCAAATCGGTTCCCGGCCAGATTAATAAGATTGTAGTTCCCATCAAATTGCACCGGGCCACCCGTCAGAAGGCACCAATCGTGGCGGAAATTGCTGAGCTTTTCGGAGCCGAACTGCACGTGGTTGCCATATCCACCAGCAAGAATAAGCGGGATATGGTGAGGCTGGAATCCTACGCCAAACAGGTGGAGGGATATTTTACGGCCAGGAATCTGAAGAGTGTGACCAAGAGCCTGGTTGGAGAGAGCCTGCCTGTCCTGACCTGCAACTATGCCGAGGCGGTGGATGCAGATCTAATTTCAATCGTCTCAAGTGCCGTGGATAGATGGAATGTATTGTTGGGCTCTTATGCCCAGCAGATGATAAATAAATCCAGCATTCCGCTTTTGAACATTACTCCCCAGGAGAAACACATATCATCTGGATTCAGAACCTTTGGAAGATAATTCAAATAGCGCTTCCCAGCTGAGGGCCATCCTGGAGGCATTGCCATATGTCTCTTGGTTCAAGGATGCTGAAGGGAACTTCAGCATGGTGAATGCCATGTTGCTAACGACCCTTCAGAAGGGATTGTTTGAGGTGGTTGGCCGGAGGAATCATGAGGTATTTGATAAGGATGAGGCCCGGCAGAACGAAGAGATAGACAGGGAGATTCTTGAGACAGGACGGATTACCGAGTCCACCTACTCGCGGAATCAGAGGGTTTTTAAAACGGTTCACTTCCCGGTGATCGACGACCAGGGACGAATTACAGGTACGGGCGGGTTCCAGGAGGACATTACCAATCTTACCAGGTCGCTGCAGGAGCTCCACATGGAGAAGGAGTACCTGGCGGCTCTTCTGGAAAACATGCCCTATTACATTTTTTTCACCGACCGTCATCACCGCTACATCCGGATCAATGGAATGATGGCCAGTCTGTTAAAAATTTCAAATCCGAATGATGCCATCGGAAAGGGGAACAAGGATTTTTTTTCACGCAGGGTGGCCAGAAAGATGCTGGAGGAAGACCGAAACATCATCGACAGCGGGGAAGCCATGCTGAACAGGATCATCTTTTTTAAGGATGATGGGGTGGATGGTTTCTGGATGGAGAAGAACAAGATCCCCATCAGGGATGAAAGAGGCGTGATCATTATGATCATCGGCATATTCAAAGATGTTTCGGGAATGATGAAGATCGAAACAGAGCTGAAGGAAGCAAAGGAAAGGGCCGAGGAATCGGATCGTTTAAAGACCTCCTTCCTGGCCAATATGTCCCATGAGATCAGGACCCCCATGAACGGGATCCTTGGCTTTGCCAACCTCTTGAAAGATCCTGACCTGCAAGGGGAGAAACGGGATCTCTACCTGAAGCATATTGAGCAGTCTTCCAAGCAATTGTTGAATATCATTGATGACATCATCGATATCTCTAAAATTGAATCAGGTCAGTTGAAGATATCCAACCGCCCGGTCCGGATCAACGGAATCATGGATGAGATTTACTCTTCCTTTTTTCACCGCATCCGCGGAGATGCACCCGGTCAGCAGAAGGTCAAATTCAACCTGGAGAAGGGAAATGAATCGGCCGATTTCACCCTGGTTGCAGACGATTACCGGCTTCGACAGATACTCAATAACCTAATCGGAAATGCCATCAAGTTCACCGAAGAGGGAAACATCACTTTTGGATACGTGGTTAAAAACAACCTTCACATTGAATTCTTTGTGAGGGATACGGGCCCCGGGATACCTGACAATAAGCTGGGGATTATTTTTGACCGTTTCGGACAGTTGAACCAGGCGAGTTATTCGCAGCCTTCCGGTACAGGGTTGGGATTGTCAATCTCCAAGAACCTGGTCAAACTGATGGGAGGTGAAATGTGGGTGGAGTCGAAGGTGAACAAGGGATCTGTCTTTCGCTTCACACTGCCCCTGGTGACAGAAACGGCAATAGATGAGCCACGGGTTCTGATCTCCAATAAGAGTTACGATTGGACCGGTAAGCGAATCCTGGTGGCCGAGGACGAAAAGCTTAACTGGATGTTTATCCGGGAGATGCTGGGGAAATCGGGTGCTGAAATAGTAAGGGCCGAGGATGGAAACCAGGCTGTAAAAATTACCCGGAAACTCAAACCGGATGTCATACTGATGGACATTAAAATGCCGGGTTTAAATGGCATTGAGGCCACCCGTAAAATCCGAACTTTTAATACAAAAGTGCCCATTATTGCTCAGACAGCCTTTGTAATGGCCGAGGAAAAGGAAGAGAGTAAACAGGTGGGTTGCAACCATTTTGTAACCAAACCCCTGGACAGAACAGTGATTATGGAGTTGATCGACAGCTATATTAGTATAAGCCAATGAATGCAGTAGTGGTCGTGGCAGGAGGATCGGGCCGGCGCATGGGCGGACCGGTTCCGAAGCAGTACCTGAACCTTCAGGGTAAACCTGTAATCATCCATACACTGGAAAGGTTTTACCAGTTTGATCCCCACATCAGGATAGTGCTGGTTATGGCAGAGAATCACAAGAGTTTCTGGGATAAGATCGCCTTTTCCTCAGAAGCATCCCGGGCAGCCGAGGTGCTTTCCGGGGGCGAGACCAGGTATGATTCCGTGAAGAATGGTTTGCAGGTGATTCCGGATGGATGCATTGTTGGAATCCATGATGCCGTAAGGCCCCTGGTGAGCCTGGAGGCCATCGGGCGCTGTTACAGGGCTGCCGCTGAAACGGGAAGCGGCATACCTGTTTTGGAGATGGATGAATCAGTAAGGATTATTAATGGAGCAGGCTCGGAAAACATGGAGCGTGCAAGGCTCCGAAGGGTTCAGACCCCTCAGACCTTCAGATCGGAACTGATCCGTGAAGCATACGGACGTGTTTTCGACTCCGGGTTTACAGACGATGCGTCGGTGTTTGAGTCCATCCATGGGCCGCTGACCCTGGTGCCGGGTAACCCTGAAAACATTAAGATTACGAGTGCAATTGACCTGGATCTTGCCTCGCTGATCCTTTGATTATTTTATTACCTTGCGAACCTGAGTGTACACTTATGATCAGGGTCCTCACAATTTTCACTTTTGCATTATGTCTGATACTGGCGCCTGAAATGTCTGCCCAGGATCAATTGCTCATTGCTGATGATCAACTGATTGTGGCTGGTTATGAGGTTACCGGAAACAACATCACCAAAGAACACATCATTACCCGGGAGCTGGTTTTCGGATTGGGCGACACGATCATGAAAATGGATCTGATTTCGGCTATCCAGAGAAGCAAAGAGAACCTGCTGAACACCTCCCTTTTTAATTTTGTTTATTTGGATATCAGCCACCTGCCCGGGAACAAGATCATTATTGAGGTTGCTGTGACTGAAAGATGGTATATCTGGCCGGTGCCCATCATCGAGTATGCCGAAAGGAACTTCAATGAATTCATTAAAAATAAGGAGTGGGATAAGATGGTATACGGTGCCTGGCTGAAGTGGAACAACTTCAGGGGCAGGAATGAATTGCTTCAGGCGAAGGTGAGGCTGGGCTACATCAACGAATATGCCCTGGCTTACCAGATGCCCAATCTTGGGAATAAGCAACAACACGGTATATCGGCCGGATTCAATATCAGACATCAGAACGAAGTTAATGTGAGTACCGAGAACAACAGTCCGGTCGAGCTGAAACCAGAAGAGAGACCGGCCCAGATCCATGCCCAGATCCATGCGAAATATCTATATCGCAGGAAGCACTACTCCACCCACACGCTAAGGATGGATTACAACAACTATACCGTATCTGATACGGTGGCCCTGAAAAATCCAAACTACCTGGGCGGTGGCATGACCAATACGAACTACTTTACCCTCTCCTACGAATTCAGGTACGATCTGCGCGATTCCAGGGTGTATCCACTTGAGGGTTTCTTATTAAAGCTGTATGCGGCGCAGACCGGCCTGGGTTTTACCCCTCACTTTCCTTACTCTTTCACCAGTGTAAGAGGGGTTTTGATGTACCACCAGAAACTGGCCAACCGCCTCTATTTTTACAACACCTATAAGGGGCAGGTTACTACTGAAAAGAGACTTCCACACATACTGAACAATGGCCTGGGGTATAATGAATGGTTGAGTGCATATGAGCCCTACGTCATGGATGGGTCGGACTATATTATTTCTATATACAATTTGAAGCTCCAGGCGGTTAAGCCCACATCAAAGACCATCCCCTATCTGAAGATGGAACAGTTCAACAAGGTTCACTATGCGGTTTATTTTAATTTGTTTGCCAGTGTGGGTTATGTGAACAATGAGTTCCCCAATCCCACCAACACCATGGTCAACACGCTGCAGTTTTCGGGAGGAGTAGGGATCGACCTGGTTACCTATTACGACCAGGTTTTCCGCATCGATTACGCCATTAACAGGATCGGGGAACATGCATTTTTCTTTCATTTTGAAACCCCGTTCTCCAGATGGTAAAACAGAAAAGGAGATCGGCCAGGACCTATGTCTTCATGATCAGTGTAATCGTGCTTTTCTACATTACACTGGCGTTGGCCGTTTATGAATTTACAGGGATCAGACATAATCTGGTGATTTACCTGCTTCTGGCTCTCGTGGTATCTGCGGGAACCGTACTGATTATTCGCTTCTTTTTCATCAGATTTGTGGAGCAGAAAATCAATCCCATCCTGGAGAGTCTTCAGAGTTATACCATGTCTCCAGGGAAACTCAGGGAGACTATTGACAGAGGGGATGTGGTGGACCACCTGAATAAGGAGGTAAAGGTATGGGCGGGCCAACAGGTTGAAGAGATCAAAAAATTAAAGGAGATGGAGCGGTACCGGAAAGACTTCCTGGGGAATGTCTCCCATGAATTGAAAACGCCGATCTTTAATATCCAGGGATACCTCCTTACTCTGCTTGATGGTGGAATGGAGGATAATACAGTGAACCGGATCTACCTGAAGCGGGCTGAAAAGAGCCTGAACCGGCTGAACAGTATCGTGGAGGATCTCGATTCCATTGCCCGGCTCGAATCGGGTGAGTATAAAATGCGACTGGAGACCTTTGACCTGCTGAAGGTGGTGGAAGAGGTGATTGATGATCATGAGATGCGTGCCAGGCAGCGAAATATCAGAATCTTCCTTGATAGTATCCCCAGGAAAAACATCAGGGTGAAAGCAGACAGGAAGCGGATTGTTGAGGTGATTGGAAACCTGGTAAACAACTCAATCAGGTATGGGAAAGAGGGGGGAAAAACCGCCATCAGTTTTTCTGTAGCAGGAGATAAAATCCTGGTGGATATCTCTGATAATGGTATCGGCATCGGGGAGAAAGAGCTGCCAAGGATTTTTGAACGTTTTTATACGGTGGATAAGAGCCGTTCCCGGGAATCGGGCGGAACCGGCCTTGGGCTCTCCATTGTGAAGCACACCCTCCAGGCCCACAACCAGACCATCACGGTGCGAAGTAAGGTAAATGTGGGAACTACCTTTATATTCTCGCTGGAAAAAAGGTAAGGATCAGGAGCCTGGTTTTTTTGGATCCTGCCAGTCTCCCTCTTTTTTCATGAGGTCGACTAATGCTGCCAGTGCCTCCTCTTCCGGAAGGTTAAGGCGTACCGGGATTTTTCCCTTATAGATGGAGACCCGGCCACGGCCGGCACCCACATATCCGTAGTCGGCATCAGCCATCTCTCCGGGTCCGTTTACAATACATCCCATTACTCCAATTTTGATTGGTTCCAGATGGGTCGTAGCCTCCCTGATCTCCTTCAGCCGGTGGACAATATCAAAATGAGTCCTTCCACAGGAGGGGCAGGCGATGTATTCGGTTTTTGTGATCCTGGCCCCGGCTGCCTGGAAGATGGTCAGCAGGGTTTCGTTGATCCACGCTTCAGAGTGATATGGATTCTCAACCCGGATCGCATCAATGACTCCGTCCATCAACACTGATCCGATCTCGCCCGCCAGCTGAATGGCAAACAGTTCAGGCTCTCTCTCTGCTGATACAGTCTTATAGAGAATGGGGGCGGTATGGTTCGCCAGACAGAATTCATTCAGCTTTGTGAGGATATCTTCCATGGAGCGCGCGTCTTTTTCAAGCAGCAGGAAACCATTTCCCTTCTTAAGCAGCTGTGGATCCTCTTTCCACTGCTCATAGGAGATTCCGCCAGAGGCAAGCTGTCCGGGTGACAGGTCCTCCTGCGGCAGGGGAGGCTTGTTGCTGATTATCTTTACCCTGGTTCCGAGGCCCATGCCGTGAAAAGGTTCCGAGATCCGCCTGTTGTAGCTGAAAGGATCCCACGCTGGTTCCGGTGAGGTATTGTTCCCGGTTTTAGCAGGCTTGGGAAAGAGTTCAACAATTTTACGGGCCACCGGAAGCTCCTCCTCGGGTGGTGCTGTAAGCGATACCCGGATGGTGTCTCCCAGTCCTTCCAGGAGAAGGGGGGCTATACCCACCACCGACTTAATCACCCCATCCATACCGTCACCCGCTTCGGTCACCCCCAGGTGAATGGGATAGTCCATTTGTTCGTCGAGCATGGTCTTTGCCAGCAGGCGAACGGAGTATATCATGACCCTGGGATTGCTCGATTTCATGGAGACCACCACCCTCTCCATCTTCTCCTTTTTACAAATACGCAAGAATTGCATGGCCGATTCCACCATTCCTTTAGGAGTATCCCCGAACTCCCTTAAAATCGATTCATCCAGGGAGCCGTGGTTCACACCGATGCGGATGGTGGTCCGGTTCTCCTTACAGGCCTGAAGCAGTTCTGGGAGCAGGCTCTCCACTTCTGAACCTTTCAGGTAGTTGCCCGGATTGATCCGAATCTTTTCGCAAAAAGGTGCGGCCTCCAAAGCCAGACCGGCTCTGAAATGAATGTCGGCTGCCAGGGGGACATTGTATCCCCTCCTGCGCAGGGCCTCTCTTATCTCAGCCAGACTCTGCACCTCCCTGGATCCCTGGGTGGTAAGCCGCACCAGTTCGGCGCCGGCATCGATCATGCGGATGCACTGCTTCACCGACTCCTCCACCTGGTTGGTGTCGGTATTGGTCATGGACTGGATCCTGACAGGGGAATCTCCCCCCAGTGCCAGGGGTCCGATGTTAATGGTCCGGGATTGAAACAGTTTAGGCATCTTAGCTGATCTCCCAGTCAGTTCCCTCTTTGCCATCCTTCAGGGTGACCCCCAGGCGGGTGAGTTCATCCCTGATCTTGTCGGCGGTGCCGTAATCCTTGCCGGCCTTTGCCTCATTTCTCAGTCGGATAATCAGCTCCATAAGATCTCCGGTAATCTGGTTGTTTCCCTCTTTGGCAGGAGCAAGTCCCAGTATCTCATGAACCATCTCCTGGTAGAGGGCTTTCAAGCGAGTGAGATCCTCTGACATAATGCTCTCCTTTCCATCGGCCAGGGCACGGATCATCTTTACCCCGTCGAACAGGTGTGCAACCAGGATGGGGGTGTTCATATCATCCAGGAGCGCCTCTTCACATTTGGCTGCAAGGGCTTCCACGGATACTGAAGAGCTGTCGGACGCTTTAATGGTACCAGTCAGTTCCATGGCTTTCATCAGTTTTTCCAGCCCTTTCTGAGAAGCATGCAGGGCTTCGTTAGAAAAATCAAGGGTGCTGCGGTAGTGTGCCTGTAGTATAAAGAAACGGATTGTCATGGGAGTGTATACACCATCCAGGGCTTCATGATCTCCTGAGAAGAACTGATCCAGGGTGATGAAGTTACCCAGGGAACGGCCCATCTTCTTTCCGTTGATGGTAATCATGTTGTTATGCATCCAGTATTTGACTGAGGGTAAGCCATAACCGGCCACGTTCTGTGCTATTTCGCATTCGTGGTGGGGGAAGAGCAGATCCATGCCACCCCCGTGGATGTCGAACTCTATGCCCAGGTATTTGGTGCTCATGGCGGAGCATTCAAGGTGCCAGCCGGGGTAGCCTTCACCCCACCTGGAGGACCAGTGCATGAGGTGGGTCGGGTCGGCCTTTTTCCAGAGTGAGAAGTCCAGGGGATTCCGCTTTTCAGACTGTCCGTCGAGGGTCCGGGTATTGGAGATCAGGTCCTCGATTTTTCTCCCGGACAGGATCCCGTAGGGGTGGTTTTCGTTGTAACGGGTCACATCAAAATAGACCGAACCATTCACCTCGTAAGCATAGCCCGAATCCAGGATCTTTCCGATCAGCTCCTGCTGTTCGATCATGTGGCCACTGGCCCGCGGTTCGATACTGGGTGGAAGCACATTCAGGTCCACCATATTCTGGTGATACCTGTTCATGTAGTACTGGACTACCTCCATGGGTTCCAGCGATTCAAGGCGCGCTTTCTCCTGGATCTTATCCTCCCCCTCATCGGCATCATCCACAAGGTGTCCCACATCAGTGATGTTGCGGACATACCTTACTTTGTATTGCAGGTGCATCAGGGTCCTGAAAAGCACATCGAAGGTGATGGCCTGACGTGCATGGCCAAGGTGGGCATCTCCATAGACGGTGGGGCCGCAGGAATAGAGTCCCACGAAGGGAGGATTAAGAGCTTCGAATTTTTCCTTTTTCCTTGAGAGGGTATTATATATGTACAGATCGCTGATCATAACTATTTGCTGATATACTGAATGGTGGAACAAAATTAGTTAATTTTAGCTATTACCTGAAATCGCAAAATCATGGCTAAAAAGAAGCACAGAAGAGGGGATAAATTTACCCGTGAACAGGCCACAGCACTGATCATGGGTGTCTTCGGGCGCACTCCGAAAAAAATATTGAATTTCAAGCAGGTTTCGTCCCAGCTTTTCATCAATGACAAATACCGCAGGGGGGTGATCAACAAGACACTGGATGAACTGGTCCAGGCCAAACAGCTGGAGCAGGTCAGCCCCGGGCGTTACCGCCTTTTGGCCCGGGCCATGTACAAAACCGGCACCCTGGATATGACACAGCACGGCTATGCCTTCCTGGTAATTGAGGATGAGGCCGATGATATTTTCATCGCCCGGAACAACCTGAAGACCGGACTGGACAAGGACCTTGTTAAAGTGTTTGTTTACCCGAAACGAAAGCAGAGTAACCGGGTTGAGGGCGAGGTGGTGGAAATCCTGGAACGGGCGCGCGATACCTTTGTGGGCACAGTGGAGATTTCAAGGGAATATGCCTTCCTTTTACCCGACAGCCGAAAGATGCCATTCGATATCTTCATACCCAAAGGGAAACTGGGAGGGGCAGAGCATGGTCAGAAGGCTATTGCGAAGATTATTGACTGGCCCGAAAAAGTAAAGAATCCTTTCGGAGAGATTGTGGATATCCTGGGTTACCCCGGTGAGAACGATACAGAGATGCACTCCATTCTGGCCGAATTCGACCTGCCCATCAGGTTTTCGTCAGAGGTTGAGGCTGCTGCTGAGAAGATACCTGATACCATTTCCGCAGGGGAGATAAAAAGCAGGAGGGACTTCAGGCAGATACCCACCTTTACCATCGACCCGGCCGATGCCAAGGACTTTGATGATGCCTTATCCCTTAGGCCACTGGAAGGTGGGCTGTGGGAGGTAGGGGTACACATTGCCGATGTCTCCCATTATGTGCAGACCAAAAGTATTCTTGACAATGAGGCCTACGACCGTGCAACCTCGGTATACCTGGTCGACCGGGTGGTACCGATGCTCCCGGAAAAGCTCTCCAATGGTGTCTGTTCACTGAGGCCCAATGAGGATAAACTCACCTTTTCGGCGGTTTTTGTAATGACTGAAGCGGGAGAGGTGAAGGATGAATGGTTTGGCCGAACCATCATTCACTCCAACCGCAGGTTCAGTTATGAAGAAGCACAGGTAATCATCGAAAGCGGCGACGGAGATATGAAAGAGGAGGTGCTGAAGCTGTATGAGATCTCAAAAATATTGAAGGATAAGCGGTTCAAGAACGGCTCTATCAATTTTGAGAGGGATGAGGTGAAGTTTCACCTGGCCGAGGATGGTACGCCAACAGGGGTCTATTTTAAGGTTCAGAAGGAAGCCAACTGGCTTATCGAGGAGTTTATGCTCCTGGCCAATAAACATGTGGCAGCCTATGCTAGCCGGGGAGGGAAATATGCCAAAGAGGTGAATCCCAAGCAGGTGAAAGGAAAAAAAACGGATGGAAAAACCTTTGTCTACCGCATCCACGACAGGCCCGACCCGGAGAAGCTGGAGTCCTTCACCCGCTTCATCACCAAGTTTGGACATACCATGAATACTGAGCAGTCGGCTCAAAAACTCTCCTCCTCCCTCAATAGTCTTCTGGACAGGGTCCGGGGTAGCAAAGAGCAGTCTGTGGTGGAGATGATGGCCCTCCGCTCCATGGCCAAGGCACGCTACTCCACCAACAACATTGGCCACTACGGTCTGGGTTTTAAGGACTATGGCCATTTCACCTCTCCCATCAGGAGGTATCCCGATATGATGGTTCACCGCCTGCTGGCCCACTACCTGGCACAGGGGGAGTCGAAGAATGCAGAGAAGTATGAAAGCAGGTGTCTTCACGCTTCTGAGATGGAGCGAAGGGCCGTGGAGGCAGAACGCGCATCCACCAAGTACAAGCAAGTTGAATTTATGCTCGACAAGGTGGGGAAGGAGTTCGACGGACTGGTTTCGGGGCTCACCGAGTGGGGGATTTACGTGGAACTTGTTGAGAACAAATGTGAAGGGATGGTCTCCATAAAAAGCCTCGTGGATGATTTCTACGAATTCGACGAGGAGGAATATGCAATCATTGGCCGCAATTCGGGCCGTAAAATTGAAATTGGTGACCCCCTGAAGATTGAAGTGCTTAATGCCAACCTGTCGAGAAGGCAACTGGACTATAAACTGGTGGATTTCGACCCGGAGGAATAATTTTTCGAGAAAAAGTTGACTAAAGTAAGTATACACACTAATTTAGGTGGTTTAGAAAATTCGAATCAGCATGGTTGTCGTCAAATCCGAAGTGAGGACCCAGATTGTGGATGTGTCCCGAAAGATCTTTATCAGGTTAGGTTTCAGGAAAACCACCATGGAGGAGATTGCCGCATCCACCCGCAAAGGCAAGAGTTCCATTTACTACTACTTTACGGGTAAAGAGGAGATTTTCAAGGCAGTGGCTGAAAAAGAGTTGGGAGAGCTGAAGGCCAGGCTGGAGAATACCATACATGCTGACGCCACGCCCCTGGAAAAACTAAAGGCTTACATCCTGTTCAGGCTGCACCATGTGAGAACGGTGGAAAATTTCTATGCGGCACTGAATGAGGATTCCCTGTCACATCTCGAATTCGTCCTTGATATCAGGAGGAACTTTGACCAGGAAGAGTTGAGAGTGGTCCGCGAAATCCTTGAAGAGGGAATGGAGGACGGTACCTTCCAGATCAC
>JAAEOI010000062.1 GCA_024244665.1 Bacteroidota bacterium
CCATACGATGATAACTAATAGAGATGCATGTATAAATAAAAACAGGATTACCCAATTGTGCGTTGTCAGCTAAATCAGAACCTATTGCCTGATCATCAGTTTTGAACTGGTACCCAGATCAGTTCTCATAATGCAGGAATAAATTCCCGGCGCCAGGTCTCCCGTACGGAAAGAGATCTCGAAAGATCCGGGAGCATTATGCCTTCTCACCCAGCCGATAATGCGCCTTCCGTTAACATCCCACACATCAATGCTGATCTTGCCGGCCGATTTAACACTGTAGCTGATCATTGTCTCCTCTCTAAAAGGATTAGGATAATTCATGATGCCTTCTTCTCTGCCAGGTTTGCCAGCCTGTTCACCGGTCCCGGTAGCACTCACCTCAATCACTGTAATATCATCCAGAGAATTAACCCCCAGTCCAAGTGATCTAGCCTGGTTCAGGGTATGACCGATCATATCGATATTAAATGTCTCATCTTCAAGCTGCAATGCATAGGCGGCGAAGGTATCCAGGCCCACAATATCTCCTGAGATAAACAACTTGTTGTATCCGGTCCGAATCTCTGCTCCGTTTGATCGTGGATCTGTGAACGGCCCGTTCTTCACCAGCAACGAACGTGCATCCATTATGGCCAGATCAGGTTTTACAAGATCGGCAATTATCGCAAGCTCTGACAGAAAACTGGCTCCTGATTTCGCATGGAGTTTAGCCCTCGAAGACGTGGCACCTTCCCCCTCTATCGTTCCGACATTATTCTTGATGGCCCCTGACATGTGCCCAAGGAAATGTCTTTTCAAGCAGCAAAAATCAATAAGAACCGGAGCATTGTATATATCTGAAAACACTTCGTAAGATCCACCGCCTGAACCCTGAACAGTTGTAGTTTCTGTCAGCATCTTCAGTTCTGCGCCTACCTCCTCCACCTTGTTCTTCAGATTAATGGCATACAC